>JALYNC010000077.1 GCA_030773415.1 Actinomycetota bacterium | reverse complement strand
ACCCCGCCGCCAAGGCGATCTTCGGGCGTTTGCCAGGCTGGGCGTAGGGCAGCACGTTGCCGCACTGACCGACGCTGCTCGCAGCAGGTACATCAGCTGAAGGGAACGACCGTGGCCGCCATCGAGGAGTCCATCGTGATCAAGGTCGGCGCGGATGCCGCCTACGAGCCATGGACGCACCTGGAGCAGCTACCCCGTTTCGTGGAGGGCGTCTACCGCGTCGACGCCGACCCGGACTCGCCGGACCGCATGCACTGGGAGTTCGACAGTGGCGGCGGCGTGTACCACAACCTGACGGTTGACATCACCGAGCGCACCCCAGGCCGCAGCCTGGAGTTCCGATTCTCCGGCGGGTCGCAGAAGAGCCTGCGCGTGACCTTCGAGCCCGAGGGCGGCGAGGCGACCAAGGTCACGATGTTCATAGAGGCCGACACCGAGGACCACCTCGACGACATCCGGCTGCGCCGTCGCGTCGAGGCCAACCTCGAGCGGCTCAAGGAGCTGCTGGAGCCGCACGACGCCTCCGACCGCGGTCGTCGCGGCCCGTCCGAGCCACCGCAGCCAAACTGAGCTCGTAACCGGCCGTGGCGGGCACGCGCGCGGCCCCTCCGGTCGGCCCGGCCGGGCTACGGCGCCGCCGCCGAGGCGCTAGGCCGTGAGCCGGCCCAGGCGTAATCTGGCGGACGCTGAAGCCAGCTTTCCCGTCGTCGGAAGAGGCTCGTCGTGTCACCCCGGTCGCCGCACTCCAATCCGCTGGCCGGCTTCGGCCCGAATGAGTGGCTGGTCTACGAGATCTACCAGCAGTACCTCACCGACCCGTACTCCGTGGACCGGGCCTGGTGGGACTTCTTCGCCGACTACCAGCCGCCGGACAACCTCGGCGGCGATGCGACGCGCGATGGCGGGCGCACGGCTGCGGCTCCCCCCGCGAACGGCGGCACGGATGGGGAGACCGGTGCCGTAGGCCGGGCATCGGCCGCCCCGCCGGCGGCCGATGTGCCCCCGGCAGAGGCGCCCAACGGACGATCAGCGACCGAGCCGGCCACATCTGCCCCCCAGTCGGCGGCGCCTTCCGGAACTTCCCCTGAACCTCAGCCTGCCGTCCCGTCGGGCACCGGCGCGCCGGACGGCGCCGTTCGCACGCTGCCACTGCGCGGCACCGCTGCGCGGGTCGTCAGCAACATGGAGAACAGCCTCGGGGTCCCCACCGCCACCAGCGTCCGTGCGGTGCCCGCGAAGTTGCTCGAGGACAACCGGTTGGTCATCAACAACCACCTGCGGCGCGGTCGCGGCGGCAAGGTGTCCTTCACCCACCTCATCGGTTACGCGGTGGTCCGGGCGCTCGCCGCCGTTCCGGAGATGAACCGTGCCTACGCCGAGGTGGACGGCAAGCCGGCCGTGGTGGTGCCGGAGCACGTCAACCTGGGACTGGCCATCGACCTGGCCCGGGAGGACGGTTCGCGGACACTCGTGGTGCCGTCCATCCCCCGCGTCGACACCCTGGACTTCGCCAAGTTCTGGGCCGCGTACGAGGACATCGTGCGGCGGGCAAGGGCGAATCGGCTGACGGTCGCTGACTACGCCGGCACCACGTTGTCGCTGACCAATCCCGGCACGCTCGGCACCGTGCAGTCGGTGCCGCGGCTGATGTCCGGCCAGGGCACGATCATCGCCGTCGGGGCGATGGAGTACCCGGCCGAGTACTCCGGTGCCTCCGCGGAGACCCTCGCCCGGATGGCGATCAGCAAGGTGCTGACGCTGACGTCCACCTACGACCACCGCATCATCCAGGGCGCGCAGTCCGGCGAGTTCCTGCGCCGCATCTCCGATCTGCTGCTCGGCGCGGACAACTTCTATGACGACGTGTTCCGTTCGCTGCGCATCCCGTACCGGCCCATCCGCTGGCTGACCGACATCGCGGCCAGCCACGAGGACGAGGTGAGCAAGCCGGCCCGCGTGTATGCGCTGATCCACGCGTACCGGGTGCGCGGCCACCTCATGGCCGACACCAACCCGCTCGAATTCCGTCAGCGCGACCATCCCGATCTCGACATCGTCGGCCACGGGCTGTCGCTGTGGGACCTGGACCGCCAGTTTCCGACGGGCGGATTCGGCGCCATGGCGCAGGAGCGCGGCCGCTCGGTCATGCCGCTGCGCGAGATTCTCGGCGTGCTGCGCGACTCCTACTGCCGGACCGTCGGCATCGAGTACATGCACCTCCAGGATCCGGAGCAGCGGCGGTGGATTCGCAGCCGAGTGGAGCGACCGCACACCACGCTCGAACGCGAGGAACAGCTGCGGATCCTGCAGCGGCTGAACGGGGCCGAGGCGTTCGAGGCGTTCCTGCAGACCAAGTACGTGGGGCAGAAGCGCTTCTCGCTGGAGGGCGGTGAGTCGGTGATCGCGTTGCTGGATGCGATTCTCGCCGAGGCCGCGCGCAGCAAGCTGGACGAGGTCGTGATCGGTATGCCGCACCGCGGCCGGCTGAACGTCCTCGCCAACATCGTGGGCAAGAGCTACGCGCAGATCTTCCGGGAGTTCGAGGGCAACCTCGACCCCCGCACCGCGCACGGGTCCGGCGACGTCAAGTACCACCTGGGCGACTCGGGCACCTACCGGACGGAGGAGGGCCAGACCGTCGCGGTCTCGCTGGTCAGCAACCCCTCCCACCTCGAGGCCGTCGACCCGGTGCTCGAGGGCGTGGTGCGAGCGAAGCAGGACAAGATCAACCGTGCTGGAACCGCGTTCACCGTCCTGCCACTGCTGCTGCACGGTGACGCCGCCTTCGCCGGCCAGGGCGTGGTGGCCGAGACGCTCAACCTGTCCCAGCTGCGTGGCTACCGCACCGGCGGGACCGTGCATGTGGTCGTGAACAACCAGGTCGGGTTCACGACGGCGCCGGCGGCGGCCCGCTCCACGGTCTACGCCACCGACGTCGCCCGCATGATCCAGGCGCCGATCTTCCACATCAACGGCGACGATCCGGAGGCATGCGTCCGGTTCGCCAAGCTCGCCTTCGAGTTCCGGCAGACGTTCGCCAAGGACGTCGTGCTCGACCTGATCTGCTACCGGCGCCGCGGGCACTCGGAGGTGGACGAGCCCAGCTTCACCCAGCCGGTCATGTACGACCTGATCGACGCCAAGCGCTCCGTCCGCAAGATCTACACCGAGTCGCTGGTGGGCCGCGGCGACATCAGCGTCGAGGAGGCCGAATCCGCGCTGCGGGACTACCAGGGCCAGCTCGAGCGGGTGTTCGCCGAGACGCACGAGGCAGGCGGACCGGCGGGCACGGGGGCTGCACCTGCGGCGCGGGAGAACACGGGCGCCGCACCTGCGGCGCCGCAGGAGGCAGCCGACGCGCCTCCGGGCGGGCAGCCGCCCGACGAGTCCGATCCCGTAACGGCCGTCAGCCGGGAGGTGCTCAAGCGGATCGCCGACAGCCAGGTGAACTTGCCGTCGGACTTCGTCGTCCACGAGCGGCTGCTTCCGCAACTGCACCGGCGCGCCCGGATGCTGGACGAGGACGCCGTGGACTGGGCAGCCGCCGAGACGTTCGCCATGGGCTCGCTGCTGCTGGACGGGCGGCCGGTCCGGCTCGCCGGTCAGGACAGCCGCCGTGGCACCTTCGGCCAGCGGCACGCGGTCCTGGTCGACCAACGGACCGGCGCGGAACACACGCCGCTGGCCGAGCTCACCCGCAGCCAGCAGGGGGCGGGCACGTTCCACATCTTCGACTCGCTGCTCAGCGAATTCGCCGCCATGGGTTTCGAGTACGGCTACTCCGTCGCCCGCCCCGAGGCGCTCGTGATGTGGGAGGCGCAGTTCGGCGACTTCGCGAACGGGGCCCAGACGATTATCGACGAGTTCATCTCCGCCGGTGAGGAGAAGTGGGGGCAGCGCTCGGGCGTCGTGCTGCTGCTGCCGCACGGGTTCGAGGGCCAGGGACCGGACCACTCGTCCGGGCGTCCCGAGCGGTATCTCGCGTTGTGCGCCGAGAACAACATGATCGTGTGCATGCCGTCGACGCCGGCCAGCTACTTTCATCTGCTGCGCCGTCAGGCACTGTGCGCGGCGCACAAGCCGCTGGTCGTCTTCACCCCGAAGTCGATGCTCCGGCTGCGCGCTGCGACATCCAAGGCCGTGGAGTTCACCGACGGCGCCTTCGCGCCGGTGCTGCCCGATCCCGAGCCGCCAGCGGGCAGCGTCACGCGGGTACTGCTCTGCTCCGGAAAGGTCACCCACGATCTGCTGGCGGCCCGTCGCAAGCGCGGCGTGACCGACACCGCCCTGTTGCGCGTCGAGCAGCTCTACCCGCTACCCGCCGGGGAGCTCTGGCAGGCGCTGGCCGCATACCCGGACGCCCGGGACCTGGTGTGGGTGCAGGAAGAGCCGGCCAACATGGGGGCCTGGCAGTACATGGCGCTCAACCTGCGGGAGGCCCTGGACAGCTCCTACACGCTTCGCCGGGTGTCCCGGCGGGCGAGCGCATCGCCGGCGGCCGGCTCGACGGCGATGCACGAGGCCGAGCAGGTGGCGCTGCTCGACCGCGTCTTCAGCTGAGCAGCGCCGGTGGCGGGTGTGCTGCTGCCTCGCCGGCTGTGCTGTTAAAGGAAACGGGGTGCGGATGTACTTCACCGATCGGGGCATCGAGGAGCTGGCGACGCGGCGGGGCGAGGAGCTCGTCTCGATGTCCTGGCTGGCGGACCGGCTCCGCGACTTCGTGGACCTCAACCCGGAGTTCGAGGTGCCGACCGAGCGACTGGCGACCTGGCTGGCCCGCCTCGACGACGACGACGAGTAGCGCGACCCCGGTCTGCGGCGCGCTCTGCATCACCTCAGTCGCCTGACGGGCCACCCCGACGTCGGGACGCCCGAGGAAATCGAGCCCGCGCCGGGTGAGCAGTGCGGCCGCGACCAGGTCGTAGTCGGCGACGCTGTTGTCGGCGAACAGGTGCCGGTGGCCCGGGTACAGGAATAGCCCGAACAGATCTGGAACGGTCACGTGGTGGCCGGCGGCCCGATGCTCCTCCGCGAAGGCCGCGTACCTCCGCCGTGACCGAGCGTGGAATGGAACACGACCACTGCGTGATGACGTCACCTTGTCGTGCGACTCCGCACCGGCTTCCGCGCCTCTCGGTGGGCACGAAGTCAACCACCGTGGCGCGGCGGCCTGCCTTCCTTTCCGGACGGGAACGAAACTCGCCGGAGGCCGCCGATACAGTCGGCTCAGTGTCAGGGTGCTGAGGCACCGCACCTGCTGGTTGCGGTGGTTGGGCTCCTGATCTTGACGGGGTTGGCTCTTACAGTCGGTGCCGCTCGTAAGGGCTGGCAATCATGCGTTGTGCCGCTTCGTCGAGGTCAGGGCCCACCGGCGTGACTTGATAGGAGCCTGGCTGCGCCCCCACTGAGGTGTGTCCGCCGGCTGGCCCAACCGTCCCTCGATTCGGAGAGGAGACCCCTTCATGGTGGTCATGGTTGGGATCGACGTCCACAAGGACACCCATTGCGCGGTCGCGCTCAAGCGGCGCCTCGCTCGAGTCGTCTTCACGACGCTGCTGAACACCGACGACGCAGCCGCGGCACCCAAACCGCTGGCCGCTTGACATAGGAGCAACTTGTGGACGTGCGAGCAATGAGCATCGAGGGAGCCTGGGTCTTCACGCCCCGCCAGTTCCCGGACGAGCGCGGCGTGTTCCTGGAGTGGTTCCAGGCCGAACCCGTGGCCGCCGCGATCGGTCACCGGTTTTCGCTGGCGCAGGCCAACCACTCCATCTCCCGCCGCGGGGTGCTGCGCGGCATCCACTACGCCGACGTTCCGCCCAGCCAGGCCAAGTACGTCTACTGCAGCTCCGGTGCGATCCAGGACGTGGTGGTGGACATCCGTACCGGCTCCCCCACGTACGGGCAGTGGGAGGCGGTGATCCTCGACGACACCGATCGCCGCGGCCTGTACCTGGCCGAGGGGCTCGGTCACGCATTTCTGGCGCTGTCCGAGTCGGCGTCCGTGACGTATCTGTGCAGCACGCCGTACAACCCGCAGGGTGAGCACGGCGTCCACCCGCTGGATCCGGCCCTGGCCATCGGCTGGCAGCTGGACGGTGACCCGTCGCTGTCCGCCAAGGACGCGCAGGCGCCGACCCTCGACGAGGCCCGCCGCTCCGGCGCGCTGCCCAGCCACGAGGAATGCCTGTCGTACTACGACCTCCTGCGCACCGGCCAGTAGCGCAGCAGCACCGTCGCGGACGGCTCGACCGGGCCGAACAACCGGCTGTCGTCGCTGGCCGCGGGATTGTCGCCGAGCAGCCACCACCGGTCCCCCACCGCATATGCGGCCCGCTTGACCATCAGCAGCCCCGGACGGCCCGGACGCTCGGCCACCACCAGGCTGCCGGCTCGAACCGGCGCTCCCCGCCGGACCAGCAGGCAGTCTCCGGGCAGCAGCGTCGGCGCCATGGATGTGCCGGCCACGGCGACGACCGACAGCGGATTCCGCCGCGCCAGCGTGCCGGCAGCGGCTGCAGCCGCGGCGGTGGCGGCGGTAGCGGCGGTAGCGACAGTGGCCACAGTGGCGGCACCGGCAGTGGCGGCACCGGCAGTGGCGGCACCGGCGGTGGCGGCACCGGCGGCACGGGCGGCACCGCCGAGAAGCGCACGAAGGCGCCCCTGCCGGAACGCACGTCGGCGCAGAGTCAAGGCGGGATCCGTCCGGGATAGGGTCGGCAGCACCTCGAGGAGGCCTCGCTCCGGTGAGCGAGCAGCCGAGTACGACCGGAAGGATTGTGCATGTCTTTTCTTCGCAAGCTGTTGACCCCGAGCACCACGGTGCATGCCCACTGTGACGTGCCGTGTGGCGTGTACGACCCCGCGCTCGCCCGTATTGAGGCCGAGTCGGTCAAGGCGATCCAGGAGAAGTACCAGGCGAACGACGACCCGGCCTTCCGTACCCGCGCCGTCATGATCAAGGAGCAGCGCTCCGAGCTGGCCAAGCAGCACCTGTGGGTGCTGTGGACCGACTACTTCAAGCCTGCCCACCTGGAGAAGTACCCCCAGCTGCACGAACTGTTCTGGCAGGCCACCAAGCAGGCAGGCGCCGGCGGCGCCAAGGGGTCGATGGACCCGGCGGACGGCCAGAAGCTGCTCGACGCCATCGAGCAGATCTCCACGATCTTCTGGGAGACCAAGAAGGCCTGAGGCGGAACCCGACGTCCCGAGGGGCCGGCGTCTCCGGTCACCGGCCCCTCGGACACCGCCCCGCGGCCGGGCCAACGGCGCGGAACGGCTCGGGGCGGGCCGAACTGGCGGTAGGTTCCACCCGTGCGACAGCCCGTAGCTATTGTTGAGGTAGCCGGGGTCGTCAGCGTGCACAGTGACGTGCCGGCTTGAAGGATCACCGGGACGCGCCGGCCCGAGGACCACTGGCGCGAAGATCTGCCCGCGCGAGCACCCGCTGACGCGAAGGAATCACCCGATGGCGCGCACCCTCCGCTGCTGGCCGCGGAGCTCGACGAGCCGGCCGACCGCCGGCGGAGAGCTGAGATGACAGAATTCCCCACGCCCGCGCAGTTCAGCGGGTCGGACGTCCCGTCCGGCACCACGGTCCGGGACGCGGTGCACATCACGCTCCCGGCGGACAGCGCCTACCTGTCTGTGCTGCGCACCACGACCGCCGCTCTCGCCTCCCGTCTGGACTTCACGCTGGACGAGATCGAGGACCTGCGCATCGCAGTCGACGAGGCTTGCGCGATGCTGTTGGCCCAGGCCCACCCGGGCAGTGATCTGAGCTGTGAGTTCGTGATGGCGAGGGACACGCTGACCGTCAACGTCTCGGTGCTCAGCGTGGACGGCCGGGAGCCGTCCACCGACACGTTCGCCTGGACGGTCCTCACCGCGCTGGCGGGCGAGGTGTCCAGCAGCGTGGACGCCGACAACCGCCTCACCATCGGTCTGCAGAAGCGCCGCAACCTGTCTGCGGCGGGGTTCTGACCACCCGATGACCGACTTCTCCGCCCCTGGAATCACCCCGACGACGACGGGAGCAGCTGACATGCCGCCCCTGGCCGAGGCTCCGGACGCCGGCGCTGCCGTCGACCTGCCCCTGCAGGCCGACGGTGAGAACACTGCCGAGCCGCTCGCCGTCGACCCCGACATCTCCGATGCACCCGGTGCGCTCACCCGCAGCGAGCGCACCGCCTCCGACCGGGCGCGCGCCCGCGTGCTCTTCGCCGAGCTCGTGGAGCTGGCCGAGGACGAGCCGCGCCGGGTCCGCGTCCGCGACGAACTCGTCGAGATGCACCTGCCGCTGGTCGAGTACCTGGCACGCCGTTTCCGCAACCGCGGCGAGCCGCTGGACGACCTGGTGCAGGTCGCCACCATCGGACTGATCAAGTCCGTCGACCGGTTCGACCTCGAGCGGGGCGTGGAGTTTTCCACCTACGCCACGCCGACGATCGTCGGTGAGATCAAGCGTCACTTCCGTGACAAGGGCTGGGCGATCCGCGTGCCGCGGCGCCTGCAGGAGCTCAAGCTGTCGCTCACCAAGGCGACCAGCGAACTGTCCCAGCGCAACGGCCGCTCCCCCACGGTGGCCGAGCTGGCCCAGCACCTCGGCATGAGCGAGGAGGACGTCCTCGAGGGGCTGGAGTCGGCCAACGCCTACTCCGCGGTGTCCCTGGACGCCCCCGACGGCGGCGACGACGACTCCCCGGCCGTCGCAGACACCCTTGGCGTCACGGACGAGTCGCTGGAAGGCGTGGAGTACCGGGAGTCACTCAAGCCGCTGCTGGAGCGCCTCCCACCACGGGAGAAGAAGATCCTTTTGCTGCGCTTCTTCGGCAACATGACCCAGTCCCAGATCGCCGCCGAGCTCGGCATCTCGCAGATGCACGTCTCACGGCTCCTGGCGCGCACCTTGAGCCAGCTGCGAGAGGGCCTGCTCGTCGAGGAGTGAGCGGACGTCCGGGAGTGAGTGCGCTCAGCCCGGTTCGCCGACGGCGAAGCTCTCGCGACCGGCCGCCGTGCCGAACAGCAGCCCCAGCGTGACCGCCGCCGGGACGACCACCGCCAGCCCGATCGCCACCTCGCCGGCTTTCAGCAGGCTGAAACCGACCGGCATGGCCAGCAACTGCAGCAGCACCAGGGGCGCGAGAGCCGCCCGCCGACGCCGCCACAGCCCTCGAGCCAGTAGCAGCAACACCAGACCGCCCGCCACGCCGATTCCGGCACCGAACAGGGCCACTCCGCGGTCCTGCGGCGCTCCGCCGATCACCCGCGCGGTGTAGGCCGCCGCGAGGAGGGTCAGGGCGACCCCTTCGGCCGTGACGACCACCACCAGCCAACGCAGCGGGGCCGGCACAGCACTACTCGCACCGGTGCTGCCGCCCCTGCCGCTGCCCTTGCCGCTACGGCTGCCGTCGCCACCCCCCTTACCGGCAGGCATTGGGGCGGACGTTGGCACGCCGCGAACCCTAGCCGGTTAGCCTGCCCGGATGCGCGCCCTGCTGGTGGTCAACCCGAAGGCGAGCAGTGCCCTGGCCGGCACCGCCGTCCTGCGCCGACTGCACTCCGAGCTGAGCTTGGATGTCGTCCGGACCGCCTACCGCGGACATGCGGTGCACGCCGCGTCGACCGCGGCGGCACGGGGTTACGACGCCGTGATCGCATGCGGCGGCGACGGCACCGTGCACGAGGTGGTCAACGGCCTGCTGCGCCACACCAGCAACGGCGCGGCGAGCGGACGGGTGCTGCCCCTGGGCCTCATTCCGGCCGGCGGAGCCAACGTCTTTGCGCGCGCGCTGGGGGTGCCTCGACGGGCGCCGGCGGCAGCCGAGCATCTGATTGACGCGGTGCGTAGCGGGCGGCGGCGGCAGGTGAACCTCGCCAGCGCGGCCGGCCGGTGGTTCGTGTTCAGCGCCGGCCTGGGTCTGGACGCGGAGGTCGTCCGAGCCGTCGAGGCGCGCCGCAGCGGCGGCCGCCGGGGAACCCCGAGCCTGTATGTAAGCACCGCGGTGGAGCAGTACCTGCGCTACGACCGGCGCGCGCCGGCGTTCCGGGTCACCACCAGCGGCGGCACCGAGTCCTCGCCGCTGTTCCTGGTGATCGTGTCGAACAGCGACCCGTGGACCTACCTCGGCTCCCTCCCCATCCGTCCCACGCGAGCCGCGTCCTTCGACACGGCGCTGGACGTCGTTGGGCTGCGGTCCATGGCGGCGCCGCGGGTCGTCCGCGCCCTGCTGTGGGCGGTGCTGCCGGCCGCCAGTTCCCCCGTCAGCACCGTGCTGATCGAGTCCGACGTGGAGACCATTCACGTGCGCTCGGCCGAGCCGCGGGCGTTGCAGCTGGACGGCGAGTACATCGGCGAGTTCGCCGACGTAACGTTCCGGACCCGGCGTGGTGCACTGTCCGTCCTGGTGTGATCCTCATGGTGCACCGGCTCGGCCGCTGCTGTGACCGATGCAACAGCCCAAAGCGGAAATCGCCTGCCATAAGGCTTGTCATGCCGTCGCTCAGTTGAGAGTGTGAACTTCAACAGGGCGGCCCGTTAGCGCGAGCCGCCCGCAGGCCTACGGCTTTCAGTTCCCGAGAAGACCCTTGGGAAGTGAAAGCCCGCGCCCGCCTGTTGGAACGCGGAGCCTCGTGAATTCGTTCACAAACGTCGCGGCCCCCGACGGCCGTGGGCGTTGACGGTCGCCGAGCGTCGCCCCCGCCCCCGCGCTGCCGCTTCCAGCGGCACGTGCCGAGCTAAGGAGTACCAGCATGGATTGGCGCCACCACGCCGCCTGCCGTGACGAAGACCCGGAGCTCTTCTTCCCGATCGGCAACACCGGCCCGGCCCTCCTGCAGATCGAGGAGGCCAAGGCGGTGTGCACTCGGTGCACCGTCACCGAAGACTGCCTCACCTGGGCGCTGTCCTCCGGACAGGACGCCGGTGTCTGGGGTGGTCTGTCGGAAGACGAGCGGCGAGCCCTCAAGCGCCGCGGCGCCCGGGCCCGCGCCCGGTCTGCTTCGGCCTAGTTCCGAGCCGGCTCCTCCGCCGGCTCAGCACAACCGGCAACACATCCGAGGGACCGCCAGCCCGCGGGCTGGCGGTCAGTCCTCGTTCCCGGCCGGAACCGGGTCGAGGGGCACCTCCACGACGGCCTCCGTGCCGCCACCGGCGCGCGTGGACAGCGCCAACCGCCCGCCGATATCGGATTCGATCAGCGTCCGGACGATCTGCAGCCCCAGTCCGTCGCTGCGGGAATCGTCGAACTCCGGTGGCAGCCCGCACCCGGTGTCCTGCACCGACACCCGCAGGCGCTCCGCTGATCTGCGCACCTCCAGCACGATCTCGCGCCGCATGCCGGAGTGCCCTCCTCCATCCGCGGTTCCCGGGTCAGCCTGGGCCTCCGCGGGTCCCCACGCGTGCTCCACGGCGTTCTGCACGAGCTCGGTCAGCACCATCGCCAGCCGCGTCGCTACCGGCGCAGGAAGCATGCCGAACGAACCGGCTCTGGTCACCGTGATGCGCTCGTCCGGACGTCCGCCCGCGGCGACGTCCATCACCATGTCGAGGATGCGGTCCCCGACGTCGTCGAAGTCGACCGACTCGTCGGCGGTCCGCGACAGCGTCTCGTGGACCATCGCGATGGAGCGCACCCGCCGTACGGACTCGTCCAGCGCGAGCCGCGCCTCCGGTGAGTCGAGGCGGCGGGCCTGCAACCGCAGCAGCGCCGCGACCGTCTGCAGGTTGTTCTTCACCCGGTGATGGATTTCCCGGATGGTGGCGTCCTTGCTCAGCAGCTGGCGGTCCCGGCGACGCAGCTCGGTGACGTCCTGCAGCAGCACCAGGGCACCGATGTGCCGGCCGGACGAGACCAGCCGGATTGCGCGCAGCGCCACCACCGATCCCCTGCCCTCGACCTCCCCGGACGGCGGGAACAGTCCGGCGGGAACGCGCTCGGCGGGCTGCTCCAGCGGATCGGTCGGAGTGACGAGCTCGGAGGTGAGCGAGGCGAGGTGGCTACCCCGCAGATCCCCGGTCAGCCCGAGCCTGCGGTACGCGGACAGGGCGTTGGGGCTGGCGTAGTCGACCCGCCCCTCGGCATCGAGGCGGATCAGCCCATCTCCCACGCGCGGGCTCTGCTGGTCGGCCGGCGCCGAGCGACCGGGGAAGCTGCCCTCCGCGACCATCCGGGCAAGATCGGCGCCGCTGCGCAGGTAGGCGGCCTCCAGCCGGCTGCGTGACCTGGCCGCGGCGAGGTTCGACTCGCGGTGCACCACGGCCAGGACCCGCCCCTGACGCCGCACCGGAATGGCGTCGCGCTGGGCATCCCGGTCGGGCCGGTCCGGCGCGGCAGCCCGGACGATGACGCCGCTTTGCCATGCCCGCAGGATGTGGGGATGCTCCTGCGCCGCGACGCAGAGCCCTACCACATCCTCCTGATAGGAGGTCGGCCCCGTCGTCGGTCGCATCTGGGCCAGGGCCAGCAGCTCGGTGCCCGCGGCGCTCGGGAGCCACAGCACCAGGTCGGCGAAGGACAAGTCCGCCAGCAGCTGCCACTCGGCCACCAGGCGGGACAGCCAGCGCGCGTCGTCGGCCCCGAGGCCCGCCGCGCGCATCAGTTCCTTCATGGTGGGCACCGCAGCAGCCTAGTG
>JALYNC010000076.1 GCA_030773415.1 Actinomycetota bacterium | reverse complement strand
GTCGCGCATCTGATGAACACCCGACCACGCAAAACGCTGGGCTGGGAGACCCCAGCCCAGCGTCTAGCGGACCTACTGATCTAACCTCCACACACACCGTGTTGCGACGACCCCTTGATTCCGCCTGTGCCGTCCGGGCCTTTCACTGTGCTAGCGGTCGCTTCCTGGCGAAGCAGGAGACCCGGTCACGACGACACGGCCAGGTGCCGGAAGTTGCGCCACTTGGCCACGTCGATTTCGGGGAAGTCGGCAGCGAGCCGGGCGACGTCGTCTTGGTAGCGAGCCACCAGCTCCTCGCGCAGGACGTCGGGCAGGTGCGGACGCTCCCCGCGGGAAGGGTTCACCTGCTCATTGAAGTCGACCTGCCCGGTCAGCGGGGACAGCCCCAGAAACTGCAGCGTCCGATCCAGTTCGCCGCGGGGATCGGCCCTGAGCTGCTCGTACTGCAGCACGAGGACCTGCTCGCGCGGGAAGTGCCGCAGGAAACCCCTCAACTGCTGGTGGTAGAAGCCGCGCGCCATGGCCTGCGCCGCCACGATCGGGCGCATCTTGGCGCCATGCGTCAATTCGTGGCCGGCGGCGGAATGGAATCGCTCGACCGGGTCACGCAGGATGGCCATGATCTTGGTGTTCGGGGCCACGGACGCCAGCAGCGGCGCGACCCAGAAATCCACCATGTACCTCGGCGTGTTCTCACCGGCCTTGCCGCCCGGTGGCCGGGGAAAGAAATGCTCATAGCGCTCGAGGTGGAAATCGGCCTCGTTACCGATCCAGGCGTTGTCGAAAAAGTGCAGTTCCTTGGGGAGAGACTTCACCGTGTACACGTCCGGATGGGATGTGATCAGCCGGTGCCACCAGGAGGTACCGGCCTTCTGCACACCGATCCCCACGAAATCCGGTGGGGCCACGTGCCAGCCCGGCGGGCAGGCGGGTGGCTTCGTCACTGCGACGTCCCGCGGCCAGAAGACCGTGCCGCGCACTTCTATCAGCCGCTGGCGGACGCCCTCACCGCTCAGCGCCACCTCTTGCTCCCGTCGCCGTACCGGAGGGTTCGAATTACAGAAGTCTACCGCCCGGCCCGAGTCTGTCCGGATGACACGGCTGGTGTGATGTTGCCGGTCTCAGCAGACCTCGCCGTAGCCGTACTTGCGCTGCAGCGGCCGGGTGATGCGGTCGACCGTCCGCTGTTCGCGGGGTGTGAGCCCCGACCGCCACTGCTCGTCCAGCCGGAGCATGAGGCCGCGAGCGTCCATCCGCATCGGATTGCCGGCAACGGTGTGTTTCACCGCCGTCGTGACGGAGTTGCCGCTCAGGTGCGGGTAGCTGGCAGACGGCGCCCGGTCCACCACCGTCTCCACCTGCTGCAGTTGGCCGGCCGGGTCGCTGACGAACGATTCGTAGCGCACCAGCAGGCTCTTGGCCGACCTGGTCGCCAGGTGGTCGAGGAACCTGTTCAACACCACCCACCGCAGCGCGCTGGTCCGCGGCGAGAACCGGTGCAACTGCGCCCGGGCGCCATCGGGCTGTGCCTGAGACCCGGCGGCGGCTGCCGGTCCGGCGGCAGGGTCGCTCGTCGGTGCAAGAGCAGCCAGCGGCTTCGCCACGATCTTCGTCCACGAGTAGGCGACGCCCTTAGGGTTGCGCACCAGGTGCACCAGCCGGAAGCGCGGGCCCAGCGAGCGCTGCAGCAGCGTCGCGTATCCGGCCTCCTTGCTGGAGTCGACCACCACATCCGCGCCGGCCACCTGTGCGATGGCGGTGTAGAGACGATCGGCCAGCTCGCCGAACTCGGCGGCTCGGCGCTGGAAGTTGCGCCCGGCACCCGGGCGCAGCAGGAGCGGCAGATGCCGACTGCGCACCAGGGTCGGGCGGAGCGCCACCGCACGGGCGTAGTCGGGGCCGTCCCAGCCGCCGAACGCCCGCTCGGCCGCCGCGGTCCAGAAGGCGCACTCCCGGACGGGGCTGCCACAGCCGCAGACGAGCCGGTCCACCCGGCCGGCCACCCACAGCCGTCCTGCCTCGCCCACGGCGACGAATCCGGGAACCTGCCCGACCACCAGATCGAACAGCGTGCTGCCGCTGCGGCCCGAGCTGCCGACGAATAACAGTTTCGGCCGGGACGCCGAGGCCGCTGCCGGCTCTGCAGGTGACGCCGGCTCGGGCGTGGCGGCGTCCGGCGCTGTCATGCCTCGGCGATAGCGCGAAGCATCTGGTCGGCGAGCTCCGGCCGGCACACCAGCAGGTCCGGCAGCAGGACGTTCTCCTGGTTGTACCGCAGCGGGGAGCCGTCGATCCGCGAGGCGTGCAGGCCGGCCGCGACTGCGACGGCGACCGGCGCGGCCGAGTCCCACTCGTACTGTCCGCCGGCGTGCAGGTAGACGTCGGCGTCGCCGAGGACGATCGCCATGACCTTTGCGCCGGCCGACCCCATTGGAACCAACTCCGCCTGCATCAGGCCGGTTACCGCGTCGACGATGGCCGGTGGCCGTGTGCGGCTCACCACGATCCGCGGAACGTCGCCGCCGGCCACGGCCAGCTCGACGTCCGGAGTGGCCAGCGTCATGTCGCGGGCAGGGAGCGCTACCGCGCCGGCAACCAACTGCCCGCGCTCCCACAGGGCGACGTGCACGGCCCAGTCGATACGGTCGAGCTCGGAGAACTCCCTGGTGCCGTCCACCGGGTCCACGATCCACACCCGGTCGGCGCTGAGCCGCGCCTTGTCGTCCGCACCCTCCTCAGACAGGACGGCGTCGCCGGGACGCGCGTCGGCGAGGGCGGCCATCAGGAACTCGTGCGACCGCCGGTCCCCCGCGTCCTTGCGGACCTTGGACTCGGCGTCCGCGAACTCCTGCCGTACGGACAGCAGCAACTTGCCGGCCTCCGTGGCGAGGTCGGCGGCCAGCTGGTGGTCGGAGGATGCGGAATCGATGGGCACGGTGCTCCTTACGGTGTGGCGGATGGGGCAGACAACGGGGATGAGGTGGCCTGACGCTGGCGTCGAAGGCGTCATGCCCCACTGCCGCCAGGGCGCGCATGACCAGCCGGCGGTGCGACGAGGTGGCGAGGGCGCACGGGAGTCCGGCGCTGCGCAGCTCGGTCAGCAGCTTGCCGGCTCCGGCGCGCAGCGGCAGGCGCTCTCGCAGCACTCGCTCCATTCCGTCCAGGATTCGCCGTTGCACCTCGAGCGGGCTCAGCCGGCTGCTCGACCGGCGCAGCAGGTGGCCGGCGGTGTGCGCCAGGGTACCTCCGAGGCACGCGGCCTGATCTTGGGAACTCCAGGAACCCCCCAGCTGGAGCATGACCTCGCGCTCGACCCGGAACCACAACGGTTCGGAGTCCACAAGCACGCCGTCCATGTCGAACAGCACGGCCTGCAGGCCGGCCCTGCTGGCACTGCTGGTCTGCTGCCCGGCCCTGGTGGTACTGCTGGTACTGCTGGTCTGCTGGCCGGCCCCGCTGGCCATGCCGTCCGCGAACGCGGTCACCTGGCGTTGAAGTACTTGGCCTCGGGATGGTGCACGATGATCGCATCGGTGGACTGCTCCGGGTGAAGCTGCAGCTCCTCAGACAGGTGCACGCCGATGCGGTCGGGGCGCAGCAGCTCCACCACCTTCGCCCGGTCCTCGAGATCCGGACACGCGGGGTAGCCGAAGGAGTACCGGGAGCCCCGGTATCCCTGGTCCAGGATCCCCTGGAGCTCGGGTGCGTCCTCGTCGCCCAGCCGCAGCTCCTCGCGGACCCGCTTGTGCCAGTACTCCGCCAGCGCCTCGGTCAGCTGCACCGACAGCCCGTGCAGCTCGAGGTAGTCGCGGTAGTTGTTTCCGGCGAACAGCTTGGCGGTGAACTCGCTCACCCGCGAGCCCATCGTCACCGTGTGGAAGGCGACGACGTCGGTCTCCCCCGACTCCTCAGGACGGAAGAAGTCCGTGATGCACAGGTGCCGGTCCCGGCGCTGGCGGGGGAAGGTGAAGCGCAACCGCTCCGAGCCGTCCTCGTGCAGGACGATGAGGTCGTCGCCCTTGCTGACGCACGGGAAGTAGCCGTAGACCACCGCTGCCTCGAGCATCCGCTCTGCCTGGATGCGTTCCAGCCACATGCGCAGCCGTGGCCGGCCTTCGGTTGCCACCAGCTCCTCGTACGACGGGCCGTCACCGCGCCGCGCTCCCCGCAGGCCCCACTGGCCCATGAAGGTGGCGCGCTCGTCGAGCATCGTCGCGTAGTCGGCCAGCGGAATGCCGCGCACCACCCGGGACCCCCAGAACGGCGGGGTCGGAACCGGGACGTCGGTCGCGACGTCGGAGCGGTCCGGCAGCTGCTCCCGCTCCTCGACGACCGCCCGCACCGGCGCCACCCTGGGCGGACGCAGCGCCGGCAGCGCCGCCCCGGGCACGCCGCGCTTCACTCCGATCATGGCGTCCATCAGCCGCAGGCCCTCGAACGCGTCCCGGGCGTAGCGGACCTCGCCCTCGTACACCTCGGCGAGGTCCCCCTCGACGAAGCCGCGGGTGAGGGCTGCGCCGCCAAGGATCACCGGGAACCGCGCCGCGATACCGCGGGCGTTCATCTCCTCGAGGTTCTCTTTCATGATCACCGTCGACTTGACGAGCAGGCCGGACATGCCGACCACGTCGGCGTCATGCTGCTCCGCCGCCTCCAGGATCGCGGAAACCGGCTGCTTGATCCCGAGGTTTACGACGTTGTAGCCGTTGTTGGTCAGGATGATGTCGACGAGGTTCTTGCCGATGTCGTGGACATCCCCGCGGACGGTGGCGAGCACGATCGTGCCTTTGCCGGAGGCGTCCGCCTTCTCCATGTGTGGCTCGAGATGGGCGACGGCCGCCTTCATCGTCTCCGCGGACTGCAGGACGAACGGCAGCTGCATCTCGCCCGAGCCGAACAACTCGCCGACGACCTTCATCCCCTCCAGGAGGTGGTCGTTGATGATCTGTAGCGCCGTCTGGGTCTGCAGCGCCTCGTCGAGGTCGGCCTGCAGCCCCTGCCGCTCTCCGTCGATGATTCGGCGCTGCAGCCGCTCGGCGAGCGGCAGTCCCGCGAGCTCCTGGGCCCGGGTGATCTTCGCGGTGGCGGCGTCGACGCCTTCGAAGATCTCCAGGAACTTCTGCAGCGGGTCGTAGCCCTCACGCCGCCGGTCGTACAGGAGGTCGAGCGCGACGGACCGCTGCTCGTCCGGAATCCGGGACATCGGCAGGATCTTCGCCGAGTGCACGATCGCCGAGTCCAGCCCGGCCTCCACGCACTCGTGCAGGAACACCGAGTTGAGCACCACTCGGGCTGCCGGGTTCACGCCGAAGGAGACGTTGGACAGTCCCAGCGTCGTCTGCACGCCGGGGTAGCGGGCCTTCAGCTGCCGGATCGCCTCGATCGTCTCGATGGCGTCGCGGCGCGTCTCCTCCTGGCCGGTGGTCACCGGGAACGTGAGGCAATCGATCATGATGTCGCCGATGTCCATGCCCCAGGTGCCGGTCAGGTCCTCGATCAGCCGGGTGGCGACGCGGACCTTCCACTCGGCCGTCCGGGCCTGGCCCTCTTCGTCGATGGTCAGGCCGATCACGGCGGCACCGTGCTCACGAACCATCGGCATCACCCGGGCGAAGCGCGACTGGGGCCCGTCGCCGTCTTCGTAGTTCACCGAGTTGATCAACGATCGGCCGCCGAGTCGTTCCAGCCCCGCCTGCAGGACGGCGGGCTCCGTGGAGTCGAGCACCAGCGGCAGCGTGGAGGCCGTGGCGAAGCGGAACGCCAGCTCGGACATGTCCGCGACGCCGTCGCGGCCGACGTAGTCGACGCACAGGTCCAGCAGGTGTGCCCCGTCACGGGTCTGGTCGCGGGCGATCTCCACGCAGTCGTCCCAGCGCTGCTCCAGCATCGCGGTACGGAATGCCTTGGAACCGTTGGCGTTCGTGCGCTCACCGATCGACAGGTACGAGGTGTCCTGGCGGAACGGGACGCCGGAGTACAGCGACGCCGCGCCCGGCTCCGGCTGGGGTTGGCGCGGCGTCACCTCGCGGCCGCGCACCCGCTCGACCACCTGGCGCAGGTGCTCGGGGGTGGTGCCGCAGCAGCCGCCGACGAGCGACAGGCCGTAGTCCCGGGTGAACACGTCGTGGGCGTCGGCCAGCTCCTGCGGCGTGAGCGGGTAGCTGGCCCCGTCCTTGCCGAGCACGGGCAGGCCGGCGTTGGGCATGCAGGACAGCCCGATGCTGGCGTGGCGGGACAGGTAGCGCAGGTGCTCGCTCATCTCCGCGGGCCCGGTGGCGCAGTTCAGGCCGATCAGGTCGATGCCGAGCGGCTCCAGGGCGGTCAGCGCCGCCCCGATCTCCGAGCCGAGGAGCAGCGTGCCGGTCGTCTCGACGGTCACCTGCGCGATCAGTGGCAGGTCACTTCCGGCCGACGTCAACGCCCGGCGTGCCCCGATCAGTGCCGCCTTGGCCTGCAGCAGGTCCTGGGCCGTCTCGATCAGGATCGCGTGCGCCCCGCCGTCGATGAGCCCTTCGACGTTGCGCTGGTAGGCGTCGCGCAGCTCGGCGAACGTCACGTGACCCAGCGTGGGCAGCTTGGTGCCGGGGCCCACCGAACCGATCACCCAGCGCGGCCGGTCCGGCGTGCTCCACGCGTCGGCGGCCTCCCGGGCGATGCGGGCGCCCGCAGCAGCCAGTTCGTGGATGCGCTCGGGGATGTCGTACTCGCCCAGGTTGGCCAGGTTGGCCCCGAAGGTGTTGGTCTCCACCGCGTCGACTCCGACGGCGAAGTACTCGTCGTGCACCGCCCGCACGACCTCCGGCCGCGTGACGTTGAGGATCTCGTTGCAGCCCTCGTATCCCTGGAAGTCCTCCAGGCTCAGGTCGTGGGCCTGCAGCATGGTCCCCATGGCCCCGTCGGCGACCACCACCCGGGAGGCGAGGGCGGCACGCAGACTCGACGAGGTGTTCATGACCGTCAATGGTAGTGCCGCCTGCGCCGCTTCCCCCGCCGTCGCGCCGGGCTCGGAACGTGCCGACGTTAGGCTTGCTCCCAGGCGGCGATACCGCCGGACAGTACGTCGGGAGGCGCGTTGATCGAGCTCGAGAGGTTTCCTGAGCTGCGCAACCCCGTTATCCTGGCCGCGTTCGAGGGCTGGAACGACGCGGGCGACGCCGCCACCGGCGCCGTCGAGCATCTGGAGACGGTCTGGAACGCATCGCCCCTGGGGGCGCTGGATCCGGACGACTACTACGACTTCCAGGTCAGCCGGCCGACGGTGTCGCTCACCGAGGGCCGGATGCGGCACATCACCTGGCCGACTACGAGACTGTCCCTCGCGACTCTGCCGGACGCGCAGCGTGACATCGTGCTCGTCCGCGGGCTCGAGCCGAACATGCGGTGGCGCGGGTTCTGCGCCGAGCTGCTGGACGTGGCGCGCGAGCTGGGCGCCGAGATGTTCGTGACGCTCGGTGCCCTGCTGTCCGACTCCCCGCACACACGGCCGGTGCCGGTGACCGGCTCGGCGTACGACCCGGTGCTGGCCGCGGCGCTCGGGCTGGACCGCTCCCGCTACGAAGGCCCGACCGGCATCGTCGGAGTGCTGCAGGACGCCTGCACCCGCGCCCAGCTGCCCGCGGTGTCGTTCTGGGCCGCCGTGCCGCACTACTTCGCGCAGAGCCCCAGCCCCAAGGCGACGCTGGCGCTACTGCGCCGAATCGAAGATCTGCTGGACATTCCGGTGCCGCTGGGCGATCTGCCGGAGCTGGCCCGGGCCTGGGAGCACGGGGTGGACGAGCTGACCCGCGAGGACAACGACGTGGCCGAGTACGTCAAGTCGCTCGAGCAGCGCGAATCCGAGACCGACCTGCCGGAGGCGAGCGGCGAGGCCATCGCCAAGGAGTTCGAGCGTTACCTCAAGCGCCGCGGCACCGAGTAGCCTGACGCGCCCGCGGCACCGAGTAGCACCGCCCCCGTACGGCGCGGCCTCGCCGGCCTGGCCTCGCCGGTACCGCTAGAGCTGCACGCCGAGCAGCGCGTCAGCGAGGGAGCGGACCACGTCGGGTGCCGTGGGGTCATTTCCACCCGCAACCCGTGACGCCCCGGCGTCACCTGTGGCAGCAGATGATGCCCAACGGTCGATCAGCTGCAGCGCCTCGTCGGCGTGCAGGTCGTCCGCCAGCCGCATCCGCACCGCGTCCAGCAGCTCGCCGGCGGGCGGGCCGGCCGGGCGGCCGACCGCCGCCCGCCACAGGGCCAGACGTTGCTGCGCGCCGGACAGGTCCGCCGGTATCCATTCCCAGTCCGTGCGGTAGTGGTGGGCGAGCAGCGCGAGCCGGATGGCGGCGGGATCCACCCTGTCCCGCCGCAGCGCGGAGACGAAGACCAGGTTGCCCCGCGACTTGGACATCTTCTCGCCGTGCAGGGCCACCATGCCGGTGTGCACGTACGCGCGGGCGAACGGCCAGTTACCGGTGAGCGCCGCCGCGTGCGCCGCGCCGAGCTCGTGGTGCGGATAGGCCAGATCGCTGCCGCCGCCCTGCACGTCGATGGTCGGTCCGAGCCGGGGAAGCGCGATGGCGGTGCACTCGATGTGCCACCCGGGCCGGCCGTGCCCCATCGGCGATGGCCAGGACGGTTCCCCCGGCCGCCCGGCCTGCCACAGCAGCACGTCCAGCGGGTGCTTCTTGCCCGGCCGGTCGGGATCTCCGCCGCGCTCGGCGGCGAGGGCCCGCATGGCCGGCAGATCGAGATTGGCCACGGTGCCGAAGTGCGGCGCGGCGGAGACCGGGAAGTAGACGTCGCCGTCGAGGTCATAGGCCAAACCGGCGTTCCGCAGCCAGACGATCGCCTCGACGATCTCCGGCACGGCCTCGACGGCCCCGACGTACCACGTGGGGGGGACCACCCGCAGCGCCACCATGTCGTCCCGGAAGAGTTCGATCTCCCGCGACGCCAGCTCGGTCCAGTCCTGTCCGTCGCGCTGCGCGCGCTCGAGCAGCGGATCGTCGACGTCGGTGACGTTCTGGCAGTACCGGACGTCGTGGCCGCCGTCACGCCACGCACGCATCAGCAGGTCGAAGGTCACGTAGGTTGCGGCGTGCCCCAGGTGGGTGGCGTCGTACGGGGTGATGCCGCAGACGTACATCGTCGCTGGCCGCGCCGGCTCCGCCGGTGAAGTTGAAACGCCCGGCTCCCCCGGCGGAACGGGTGCCCCCGGCCCCGCGTCGACGAGGGTGCGGCTGGCGGTGTCGAAGATCCGCAGCTGCGGACTGCGGCCGGGCAGGGCGGGAACGTGCGGAGCCGGCCAGGACTGCATGACCGGAAGCCTAGCCAGCCCGGCTGTGCCCGACCCGCCCGGCGGATCGGATCGGAACCGAGCTTTTCAGAACGGGGGCGCTGAACGGGGCCTCAGAACGGGGGCCACGGGATGGCCGGCCAGTCCGGGGAGGGCTGCGGGTGCACCCGCTCGGCGAGCAGCCGCTCGACCCGGCGCAGCGTGTGGCGCACCTCTCCCGGGGTGAGCAGCTCGCGCAGCCGGTCGCCGAGATCCCCGGCGAGCGCGTCGCGGAGGTCGCCGAGCACGTCCAGCGCCTCGGCGGTCAGCGGTTCGCCACGCCACCGCCACAGCAGCGTTCGCAGCTTGTCCTCGTAGGAGAAGCAGACCCCGTGATCTACGCCGTAGATGTGTCCGTCGGGCGTGGGCAGCAGGTGCCCGCCCTTGCGGTCGGCGTTGTTCACCACCGCGTCGAATACGGCCATCCGGCGCAGCTGCGGAGAGTCGGAGCGGGCCAGCTCCACCAGGTCGACAGTCTCGTCCACGTCGATCCACAGCTGGACCATGCCGCGCCCGAACGGCCCGTCGCGCAGCACGGTGGGCGGCACCAGCCCCCAGCCGGTCGCCTCACTGACCAGGTACGCCGCCACCTCCCGGTCGGCGAGGGTGCCGTCCGGGAAGTCCCACAGCGGCCGCTCCCCCGAAACCGGCTTGTACACGCAGTGCTGCGGCTCGTCCGGCTTGCCTGGACCGCCACCGGGCCGTTCATTGGTCGCCGCGGGGGCGGCAGTGACGGCGCAGTACAGGGTCGCGTTGGACGCGTCCAGCAGCCGGCCCTCGATCTCCAGCGTGCCCTCGCGCAGCAGGTGCAGCACGTCCGAGGTCGTCATTCCGCTGATCCGGCACCTCCGCCGACCGCCGCGTCCGACGAACGGCGACGCCGGCCGCCCCGCTTGGGCGGCAACAGATCCGCTACCGAGCCGCCGGTGTCGTTGAGCCGCAGCAGGAACGGGCGCAGCTCGGTATACCGGATGACGGTCAGCGAAGCAGGATCGACGGCGATGCGCTGGAACAGGTCCAGGTGCATGCCCAGGGCGTCCGCCACGATGGCCTTGATGACATCACCGTGGCTGCAGACCGCATAGGTGGCGTCGGGGCCCAGGGTGGCGTTCCAGTTCCGGATGGCTTTCACCGCACGGGCCTGGGTGTCGCGCAGCGCCTCACCCTCCGGGCCGGGAAAGGTGACGGCGCTGGGGTGGGTCTGGACCACCTTCCACAGCGGGTCCTTGGCCAGCTTCTTGAGCTCCTGACCGGTCCAGTCGCCGTACCGGCACTCGCCGAGGCGCCCGTCGACCTGCAGCACCGGGCCGGGACGGGCGTCCAGCACCGCCTGCGCGGTCTGCAGGCACCGGTCCAGCGGGCTGGACACCATGGCCGCAAGGGGCAGGCCGGCGAGGCGCTGCCCCAGGGCCGCGGCCTGGTCCCGGCCAGCCTCGTTGAGCGCCAGGCCTTTGGTCCAGCCGGCGAGCACCGGTCCGGTGGACGCGGTGAGGCCGTGTCGCAGGAGCAGGACGGTCGTCATCGCGAACGCTCCAGTCAGGGAAGGCTGAGGCCGGGGCTCAGCTCAGCTTGCCGGCCGACAGCAGGGCGAACACGAGCAGTCCGAGCGCCACGCGGTAGACGATGAAGACCATCGTGCTGTGGTTGGCCAGGAAGCGCAGCAGGAAGGCGATGGAGGCATAGCCCGAGACGAAGGCCATCAAGGTCGCGATGGCGGTCGGCACCGGCCCGGGCCCGCCGCCGGCGTCCCCGATGTGGCGCAGTTCGAACAGCCCGGCCAGCACCACGGCCGGGACGGACAACAGGAATGAGTACCGTGCCGCGGCGGCACGCTCCAAGCCGAGCAGCAGGCCGGCCGTCAGCGTTGAGCCCGACCGGGACACGCCGGGGATCAGGGCCATCGCCTGTGCGGCGCCGATGAGCAGACCGTCGCGCAGGGTCAGCGACTCCAATCCGCGATCGCGCCGCCCGCTGCGCTCGGCGTACAGCAGCACGAGGCCCAGCAGGATCAGTGTGGTGGCCACGACCGGCAGACCCCGCGCGGCGCCTTCGATGACGTCCTTGAAGATCAGGCCGCAGATCCCGATCGGGAGCGTGCCGAGCAGGATGTACCAGCCCATCCGGGCGTCAGGATCGGAGCGCATGCTCGAGTCGCGCAGGCTGCGTAGCCAGGCCAGCGCCACACGCCACAGGTCCTCGCGGAAGAAGATCAGCACCGCAGCCAGCGTGCCGAACTGGGTCACCGCCGTGAAGGCCGCGCCCGGGTCCTCCCAGCCGAAGAAGGCGGGCACCAGGCGCAGGTGAGCGGTGCTCGAGATCGGCAGGAACTCGGTGACTCCCTGGATGACACCCAGGAAGACCGCCTGGAAGGTGTTCACGCGGCGGGAGCCGAGGCGGCCGTCCGGCGACTCCCAGCGGATACGCCGGGGCTGGCACCGGCGACGCGGCGCTCATGGAAGTCTGACATTCCTGGCAACTTTACCGTCGGAGTCGTTGGCCGGTTCGGACGGGCCGCCGTGCTCCCCAGTTCGCCGTGAGCGCACGGCAATTCCCGGCTCGCTGGCTACGCTGCGGCATTACATGGAAGACGTTTCGGGCGGCCCCGGTCCTGGTGGCCGCGATGTAGCGGCGGAGGGTCGGGCGTTCCGAGCGTTCTGCGCGGCCGGACTGTGGCCGGGCCTGGGCACCACGGTGGCCGGCCGGCTGACCGGGGCCGGCATCACTTCCACCGCCGACGTCTCCGCCACCCGCCTCGCCACGATCGAGGGGTTGGGCCCGGCGCGTGCCGACCGGCTGGTCCGGGGGCTGGCCGCTGCAGCGCCTGTCCTGGCAGTCGTCGAGTTGCTGGACGCCGCCGGCCTGCCCGTCGCTCCGGCCGCTCGCGTGGTCGAGGAGCTGGGTGACACCGCCGCAGCCGCCCTGCGCCAGGACCCTTGGCGACTCCTGCGCTGTCCCGGAGTTCCGGTCCACCAGGCCGACCGGTTGGCCCGCTCGCTCCTCGCGGGCACTTCCCCGGCTGATGCCCGCCGCGGTCCGGCGATCGCCGAGCACGCCCTGGCTGAGGTGGCTCGGGAGGGGTCCACCGGGGCCGAACCGGCTGCCGTCCATCTGGCACTGCGGGAGGCCGCCGTTCCCGATCCGACGGCGGCGGTGACCGCGGCGCTCACGGCCGGCCGGCTCGTCACCGTCTCCGAGATCGAGCCCTCGCTGCTGGCATTGCCCCGCTACGCCGATGCCGAGCAGCAGGTGGGCGACGGGATCGCCAGGCTGCTCGCCACCGCGCAGCCGTTGCGTCCGCCGGGGCAGCGGACGTTGCGAGGGCTGGATGAGACGCAGGCTGCCGCGGTGCGGGCGGGTGCCGCGCACGGATTCAGCCTGCTGGTCGGCGGCCCCGGCACGGGGAAGAGCCGCACCGTCGCCGCCCTCGTCTCGCTGGCACGGGCCCGCCGCCGGCGGATCGCGCTGGCGGCACCGACCGGCCGGGCGGCCAAGCGGCTGGAGGAGCTGACCGGCGAGCCGGCGACGACCGTCCACCGGTTGCTGGGGGCCCAAGGCCAGGATCGAGCCTTCGCCCGGGATGCCGACTGGCCCCTGGACGCCGACCTCGTGGTCGTGGACGAGACCTCGATGCTGGACGTGGAGCTCGCCGCTGCTTTGCTCGACGCGTGTCCGGACGGGGCCCATCTGCTCCTCGTCGGCGACCCGGCACAGCTGCCCTCGATCGGTCCGGGCCGGGTGCTCGGCGATCTCGTCGACTGCGGCCTCCTGCCCACCACGCAGCTGACCACGCTGTACCGCCAGGACGAGGGAGGAGCAATCGCCCGGCTCGCCATGGCGGTCCGCGACGGTGAGCTACCTGCGGTGGACTCGGCGGATCGGCAGGTGGTCCTGGTACCGGCCACCGGCGCCGTCGAGGCGGCACATCGGACGCTGCAACTGGTCACCGACTCCATCCCGCGAGCCATCGGCATCGCCGCCGAGGACATCCAGGTGGTGACGCCGGTGCACCGCGGCCCCGCCGGAACGGTGGCTTTGAACGCGGCGCTGAAGGCACGCCTGAACCCGGGCACCGGAACGATCGGCGGATTCGACGTCGGTGACCGGGTGGTGGCGACCGCGAACCATCTGGACGCCGGCTTCGCCAACGGCGAGGTGGGCACGGTGTCCGCAACCGGCAACGGCGTCTTGACGGTTACCTTTGCGTCGGGGCCGGTGACGGTGCCTGGACGGGCGGTACGAGATCTACGGCACGGCTGGGCGGTGACGGTGCACCGCGCGCAGGGTTCGGAGTGGCCGGCGGTGGTGGCCGTCCTGCCGCCGGAGGCGGGCGGCCTGCTGTCCCGGCCGCTGTTCTACACGGCGATCACCCGAGCGTCCCGCCACCTGTCCGTCGTCCACGCTGCCGGTCCGGCGCTGGCCCGAGCCGTGCACGACCGCGGCAACCGGCCGAGAACCACCGCGCTGGCAGCGAGGCTGGCCGCCGCGTTGCGGTGAGAACCGGCGCCGACGGGTGCCAGAATGAGCCCATGTCAGAGCACTTCGGCGCCGGTCGGGGGCGCCGCGTGCCGCCGCCGGAAGAGTACGAGTACCAGCGGCTGTACCTGCCGCGAGGAACTGATCGCCAGACCGCGGTCTCGGTGCTGACCGCACGCGCCGAGTACGGCCGATGGGAACTGGCCCGGCTGCGGCTCTACCCGGATGGCAGCCGCCGCATCGTGCTGCGGCGACGGATTCTGCGTCACCGTCCGCAGCCCGTCCCCGTCGCCAGCTGACCGCCAACCCCGCCGTGCACGCGCGGCCGGTCTGCGACACCAGATCCGCGGGGTCAGGTCAGCAGAGGTCCAGGAACCGGTCCAGCACCCGCACTCCGAACTGCAGCGACTCCACCGGCACCCGCTCGTCGACGCCGTGGAACATGCCGGAGAAGTCCAGATCTGGCGGCAGGCGCAGCGGTGAGAATCCGAAACAGCGCATCCCCAGCGTGGAGAACGACTTCGCGTCGGTGCCGCCGGACAGGCAGTACGGCACCAGCCGGCCCTGCGGATCCTCCGCCAGGATCGCGGTGTTCATGGCGTCCACCAGCGCGCCGCTGAAGTCGGTCTCGATGGCAATGTCGCGGTGCACGTACTCGCGAGTGATGTCCGGCCCGAGCACCTCGTCGAGCTCCCGCTCGAAGTCCGCCTCGAAGCCCGGCAGAAAGCGCCCGTCCACGTACGCGGACGCCGTCTGCGGAATGACGTTGAGCTTGTAGCCGGCCTCGAGCTGCGTCGGGTTGGCGGTGTTGCGCAGCGTCGCGCCGATGATCCGTGAGATCGGGCCCAGCTTCGCGACCGTCGCGTCAAGATCGTCGGGATCGAGCTCGAGCTGCAGGGCACTGCTGGCCTCCTCCAGGAAGCCGCGGACGCTTGTGGTGAGGTGGACCGGGAAGGTGTGCCGACCGAGCCGGGCCACCGCCTCGCACAGCGCGGTGACCGCGTTCTCGTCGTTGATCATGCTGCCGTGCCCGGCGCGGCCCGACGCGGTCAACCGCATCCAGGCCATCCCCTTCTCGGCAGTCTCGATCAGGTACAGCCGCAGGTCATCCGAGACCGTGTAGCTGAAGCCGCCGACTTCGCTGATCGCCTCGGTGCAGCCCTCGAACAGCTCCGGGTGGTTGTCCACCAGCCAGTGCGCGCCCTTGCGACCCCCGGCCTCCTCGTCGGCGACGAAGGCCAGGACGAGGTCGCGCGGGGGCTTTCGGCCGCTGCGCAACCGGTCGCGCACGACGGCGAGCGTCATCGCGTCCATGTCCTTCATGTCGACCGCGCCCCGGCCCCAGACGCAGCCGTCCTGCACCTCGCCGGAGAACGGGTCGACCTGCCAGTCGGCGGCGTCCGCGGGCACCACGTCGAGGTGGCCGTGGATCAGCAGCGCGGGGCGGCTGCTGTCCTCCCCGGCCACCCGCGCGATCACGCTGGCCCGGCCCGGCTCCGACTCGTAGATCCGCGGCTCGAGACCGACGTCGGTCAGCTTCTCCGCGACGTACTCGGCCGCCGCCCGTTCGTTGCTCGTCGGGTTCGACGAGTCGATGCGGATGAGCTCCCGGCAGAGGTCGACGACCTCGTCCTGGGCGGTCGGTCCGGCAACGGGCACGGCAGCCTCCAAGCGACGCCAGCGGTCGGATTCCTCCACGCTACGCGCCGCCCCCGGCCGGAGCCATCAAGGAAGGCGATCAGCGTGGTCGTGTAATCTCCCGTTCGCGACGACCGGTGCGTATCTCCCGGTCGCACGCACCACGTCGGAGTGGCGGAATGGCAGACGCGCATGGTTGAGGGCCATGTGCCCGCGAGGGCGTGGGGGTTCAAGTCCCCCCTCCGACACTTTGTGAAGGGTCAGACCGGCCGGCCATCCCGGCCCTGGGCCGTTCGGCCTGGAAACAGCCACTGAGCTTCCGTGCGGCCCTCGGCATCGGGCCTTGTCGTCACCACGGCTGTCCTTGTGGCCTATCCGGCGGCGCTTGCTCCAGCAGCGCGCCACCGTGAGCGAGGCACGGCGGAGGGTCCCGGTCAGGCGAGGCGGGACGTGCACCGGATCGCTAGGTCCTCCGCGGCCGCAGCCGGGTCACGACTGTGGGAGGCAGGCGGCGCGCTGCTTGCTGCCCCGCCGGCCGATCTCGAGGCCGGTGTCCGCGACGATCCACCGTTCGGCCACCACCTCTTCGTTCTGCATCCAGATCTGGTGGTCGAGCGGCCTGCTCAATTGCCGCGCTAGCCAGTCGAGGGCCGCGTCGGCAGCTTGCTCATCACTCAGGGCCAGACCGCGCACATGCAGCGCCTCATCATCCCGCTCGTCGAACTCGTCCCACAGGTAGCTGTCGCCCCAGTAACCGCCGAGGACGCCGTGGTCCCAGCGAATCTGCAGGTGGTTGTACACGATTCGGAACCTGTCGTCGCCGACCTCCGGCACGTCGACGATCAGCAGGCAGCCGGCGTAGTCAGTCTCCCAAGTCGCGCCGGGCTCCACGAGGTGACCGAGTCGCTCGGGGGCGAGGCTGCGGACGCGCTCCAGGAACCGGGTCGTCCGGTCGCTCCGGAACCACGTCGTCGCGTTCTCCGTGCCGGCCACGTCAGCCAGTCTGGCCCATCGCGGCCACCCTGAGTGGAACGCCGCCAGGCCCCGTACCCCTGACCGGCTACGCCACCGCCGACGACGCCAGTCGCTGCTTGGCGCCGTCCGTGAGCGGCGGCGCCTCGAACAGCACGGGGCCGTCGATGGCGTGGTGCCGTCGGGAAGTTCAGTAGCCGCTGCTTGAGGGTGGGGGTCACGGTACTTCCCCGTCCCACCAGCATGACGCCGCGGCTGGTGCGGACGTCGCCGGCGAGGATCATGCCGGTGCGCAGCTCGTCCAGGGAGACCAGGATGGGCGGCACGTCCGGCGGGTCCACCGAGTGCCAGCGGGCCAGCGCGTCGAGCACCTTCGGGTCATATGCGCCGCGGTCAGCGGTCAACTCCTCGTAAGCTTCCTCGGGCTGCTTGCGGATCCGCGCGTTGTCGAAGTCCACAGCAACGCGCAATATGCGGGCCCCGATCGGAAGGTCGTCCCCGACGGGAACCGCCCAGTGGGCGTCCTCGCCGTCGTAGCGGGCGCGCTGGAGTCCGATGGCCCGGCCGACATGCTCCAGCCGCGGGATCGCGCCTACCAGCTCGGCGCCCGCAGCCGGCACCCGGTCCACCATGACCTTCTCGTCCTGGGTCAGCGGCAGCCCGCGGTCCAGCTTGTTGAGCACCTCGTGCGGCAGGCTCACGGCGCCCAGGTGGGACAGCATCGCCGTGATCTCAACCTCCCAGGGGCGCTCCACCTCCAGCACATTGGCGATCGCGGTGACCGTGCGGGTGATCCGGACGGCACGGGCGAACGCTTGTGGCTGCGCCAGCGACAGGGTGGACGCCAGGGTCTGGACCGTGGCTCGCAGCGTCTTCTCCAGCAGGTCCTTCTCGGCCGTCATCAACCGGTTGAGCTCCGCCGCGCTGTCCAGGGCGGACTGCAGCAGGTCCGGCGGGCAGGACTTGGTCAGGAAACGGTAGATCTGACCGTCGTTGATGGCCGAGATCGCCGACTGGGTGTCCGCCTGACCGGTCAGCAGCAGGCGCACGGTGTCCGGGTAACCGGTCCTGACCTTGGCCAGGAAAGTGGCACCGTCCATGCCGGGCATCCGCATGTCGGACACGACGACCGCGAACTCCTGCTGGGCCAGCAGCTCCAGACCCTCGGCGCCCCCCAGAGCCGTCGAGACGGTGTACTTTCGCCGCAGCTGGCGGCGCAGCCCGTCGAGGATCGCCTGCTCGTCGTCGACGAGGAGGATGGCCGGGCCGCCCGACTCGGACGCCGTCGTGTTCCTGCTGCTGTGTGAACCGAACATCGTCTACTCCGCTACCTGGAGCCCTCGATCGGGATGCTGACGGTGAAGGTGCTGCCGGCACCGACGGTGGAGTCCAGAGCGATCGACCCACCGTGCCGGTCACGGACCACGGCGCTGGCCAGGGCCAGCCCCTGCCCGGTGCCGCGGCCGACGTCCTTGGTGGTGAAGAAGGGCTCAAAAATCTTCAGGCGCATCTCCTCGGAGATTCCGACACCGGTGTCGGAGATCTCCACCAGCGCGTTGTCGCCGGACCGGGACGTGCGGACTTTGATGACCCCCCGCTCCCCCGTGTCCTCGATCGCGTGCGCGGCGTTGACGATGAGGTTCAGAAAGACCTGATTCAGCTCGCCGACGTTGCAGGTGACCGACGGCAGGTCGCCAAGGTCCACCTCCACGTCGGCGACGTACTTGACCTGGCTGCGGGCCACCGTGACCGTCGCGTGCAGCGCCTCGTTGAGGTCGGCGGGCGCCTGCTCGTCCTGCCCGGGATGGCTAAAGGTCTTCATGGCCTGGACGATGGAGGCGACCCGGTGACGCCGTCCAGGCTCTGCGCCACGGCCGAAGGGATCTCCGAGGCCAGGTAGTCGATGTCGGCCTCGGCCTCCGCCCGCTGCAGCACGTTCTGGCGTTCCTGCCAGGACATCGCGGCGGCGGCCGGGTCCAGCACGCGCCGGTAAGTCAGCAGCAGTTCCAGCATCGCCTCGTAGGACTCCGCCAGAAAGCGCGTGTTGTCCCCGACGAACTGGATCGGCGTGTTGATCTCATGGGCCAGACCCGCCGACAGCTGTCCCAGTGACTCCATCTTGGACGCGTGCTGGCTCTCCATCTCGCGGACGGCGTCGGCCTGCGTCATACGCTCGATCTGCCGCCGGCGGTTGCAGCCGATCGCGGTGATCTCGACGAGGCGTTCCACGGTGTGCCGTAGCGCCTGGCGCTGCGCGTCGTCCGCATGCGCCGACAGGTTCCACGCCTCGGCGTCCAGCTGCTCGATGATCCCGTCGAGCGGCTTGTCCACGGCCATGGCGTCGAGGGCGCGGCCTGCAGCGCCAGCACTGTGGATACCCACTCGTGCGCCGAGGTCCGGCGCCGCAGTGCAAGCAGCGCCCGGACCAGCTGCGCCTGTACGTGCAGCTGTCGTTCGTCCTCAGACGTAAAGACCCTGGCGCTGCTGTCCGCGACGCTCAGGGTGCCGAGCACGAAGCCGTCCTCGTCGATGAGCGGAACGCCCAGATAGGCCCCAATCGGCCCCATCGCCACCAGTGGGTTCTGGCTGAAGACCGGGTGTTTCTTGGCGTCGGGCACCTGCAGCCGGGAGCTGGATGCCACGACATACGAGCACATGGAGACGTCGTCACCCACGGTGGTTCCGGCGACCTCCAGCCCCTTTTCGGCCGGGTAGCACTGCTGCTGGGGCGTCACCAGATTGATCGCCGCCACCGGCACCGAAATAACATCTGTGAGGTAGGCGACCACCGCTTCCAGGTCGGGGTCGCCGGCGTGCCCCGGCAGCTGTAGCTGGCCACGGCGGCGATCCTGTTCTCGTCGTGCACCACGGATCGAGGCGTGACAAGCGTCGGCATGCCCGTGTTATCGGCGGTGGCCGAACGGGGCTGAACATTCGCCAGCCGACGCAAAACGGCCGGACGCGGTCAACCCCGCCCGGCCGTGCCTCCGAATCGCACGTGCTGGTGGGACCTAGCGGAACGTGCAACGTGCCGCCGGCCGGGGAGCCCACCCGAAGTGAACGCCCCGGCCCCCGGCGGCCGTCAGGGAGTATTGATCACACTGACGATCTGGTCGTACTTGGCCTGGGTCAGCCGGGTGCCACTGTTGTTGTTGGCCGTCAGGCCGCTGCTGCCGAGCCCGTGGGTGTGGATGCCCATGGCGCAGAAACCGGAGCAGTTCGTCGAGCCAGCAGGCCGCTTCACGTGAACGGGCGAGCCGCTGACGCCGCCGGTCGTGTCGTTCTGGTAGTACAGCCGGTCGGGCTCGCTGGCGCGGATCCAGTCGGTGGACCTCCACTGCGTGGAGGGCTTGTCCCCCGGGTAGCCGCGGATCAACGATGTGCGGCCGGTCAAGTCGCCGGTCGGCACCCACAGGCCGAACCATCCGACGGTGTCGCCGACGGTGCAGTCCAGCTTGACGATCGCGCCGTCGTACTCCCTGTTTCCGTTGGTGTTCCAGCCGGCGAACGTGTAGTACGCCGCGACCTGCAGACGCCGAAGGGTGCGTCGCCGCCGTTACTACCCGGCACGAAGGTCAGGCCGGCGGTCCACTCGCCGTCGGAGCCGCCGTCCCGCACGCAGTGCCCGGCGGTCATCAGGGTGTCCTTGCTGACCATCCACCCGGTGCAGTGCAGGCGGCCGAACTGCCTGATCAGCACGGTCGCGCTGCCGGGGAAAGCCAGCGTGTTCCTCACGCGGACGCGCTCATCGGTGCCGATGATCGACTCAATGCCTTGATCGGCCCCGGTCCGACCGACCGAACCAGATCGGCCACGAGGAAACTCGGCGGAGCGCCGGGACGGAGACGAGGTCAGCAGAACCCGGCCGTCCGAGGAGACAAGCGCATCCGGCGAGAGGGTCGCTGCCTGGGGAGCGGCCGATGCGGGGAGCGGCGCGGAAAGCACCGTCGCCGACAGAGCGGCCACTGCGACCCCCACCGTCCGGCACCGCAGGACGTACACGAACTCCATGTGTGTCCTTTCGTGGTTGGGCGTTCCAGTGGAAGCCCGCTGCCCCTGGGCCCGGGCAGCAGAAAGAAGGTCATGGCCGCCGAAGGAGAGGCAACGATATAGGCCGGCCGCGCAACGAATCGTGAACCGCCTGAACTTCCGGGTCAGGAGTTCCGGACGCTGATGATCGTCTTCTACTTCGCTTCGGTGATCCGCGTTCCGCTGTTGTTGTTGGCGGTGAGCCCGCTACCGAACGTCCCGTTCGTGTGAATCGGAGAGCGGGGGCCGGGCCGGGGTAACCCCCGACGTGCAGGACGCGTCGATCGAGAACACCTTTCCGGCATGTTCGCCTAGCCGACAATGGGCCGAAGGGCAGAGGGCGGCTGGTCCGTTGGCATCCCAGCGGACCGGACTGTCAGGGGCCACTGCGGCCGCGCCATCTTGATGCGATAGATACGGTCGACGGGGACAGTCAGGCGAGGCGGTGGCCTCGCCGAAGGGGGACCACCGCATGGCACAGGCCCTGTTCGACGAGTACCGGGAACGCCCGGACACCGCCGCCAGCGGCAACGGCGCCGCAACGGCATCACTGGTGCTCGGTCTACTGTCCATGGTGCTGCTGGCACTGGCCGGCGTCCCAGCGGTGCTCGCCGGGCTGATCGGCCTGGCGCGAGCCCGCTCCCGCGGCACCGGGGCGATCCGCAGTGGCGTGGGGCTGACACTCGGGCTGCTGTCGGTGGCGGCGACGGTGGCTCTCGTCCAGTTCCTGTTGCCGGTCTACGAGACGATCCGCAGCGCGCGTCAGCTGCAGTCCCAGGGACTGCCCGCCGCAGACACCCCGCAGGCCCGGCAGGCCGTCGAGCAGGCCCGGACGGTTGTGCAGGAGATGGGCGTCGACCCGCAGTCCGTGACATGTGGCAGGCCGTCCCCGAGCGGCAGCAGCCTGCGCCTGGACTGCGCAGGCAGCACGGTGCAAGGTGCTCCCGCCGACATCGACGCCAGCTGCCCGATGCCCGCCCTACTGCGAGGCTCCGCCGCCTGCTCGGCCACGGTAAACGGACAGCCACATCGGGTGCGGGTCACCCTGCGGGACGGAGTTCCCAGCGTCCGCTTGGAGTGAGATCCGGCAAACTACTGTTGAGCCGGTGACGTCGGCCGGATTCCGAACATCGGCAGGACGCCGGCCCGCCGACGGTCCGGCCGCCAAGCTCGATGCGGCGCTGCGAGAGGCGGTGCTGGCGGCAACCGCCCTGCTCGCCACCGTCCTGACGATCTCCGCGGTGCTGATTCCGGGGTACCGGGCGCCGGACGAGCCGCAGCACCTGTCGACTGCCCTCCGGCTGGCGACGGGGGGCGGATATCCAGCTCCGCCCAACGTGCCGATCGATCCGGCTGTTCTCGCCTCGCAACCGATCTTCGGTTTCACCGACCGTCACGACTGGCAGCCGGAGCAGGTCCGCCCGCCTGGCGAGCTGCCGTCCATGCGGGCTCTCGGGGCACCTGGCGCTGACCGGCCGCCGGCCTACGGCGACCAGATGGCGCAGCATCCGCCGGCGTACTACGCGGTGCTCGCCGTGGCGATTCGCCTGCTCGGGCTCAACGACTCCACCCCGCCGGACATGCTGCTGACGCTGCGGCTGGTGAGCGCCGCGCTGCTGCTGCCGGTTCCCCTGCTGTGCGTCCGCGGGGCGCTGCTGCTGGGGCTGCCCCCGCCGGGCGCGGCGATCGCTGCGTTTCTTCCGGCGGCCTGGGTGCAGTTCACCCACATCGGAGCCAGCCTGAACAACGGCACGCTGCTCGTCCTCGCGTCCAGCGCGGCCCTGGTCATGCTTCTGCGGCTCGCCGGCGGCGACCTGCGTCCCCGCGTTGCCCTTGCTGCCGGCTGCTGGCTGTCCGTCGCGCTGCTGACCAAGGGCTTCGCCCTACCACTTGTTGGGACGATCGCACTGGCCCTGCTGGCGGCCACCCGAGTGGCGCGCGCTCCCGATGTACTGCGCGCCGCCGCCATTGCGTCTGCCGCGACGCTGCCCGGCATGTCCTGGTGGATCACCAACCAGCTGCGCTACGGCATGCTGCAGCCGTCCGGGGTCACCGCGCCCGCTCCGCGGCTCGCCAGCGAGCCGCAGCTGCCCGTGTGGCTGGACACGTTCAGCGCCGGCATCTCCAGCTCCATGTGGGCTTCTTTCGGCTGGCTGGAGACCAGACTGCCCGATCCGGCTCACCTCGCGCTCACCACGGGGTTCGCGGTCGCGCTGGCAGCGGGGAGCTGGCGACTGCGGCGCCACGTGGCCGGCGTGCTGATGCTGCACTCGACGTGGGTGGCCCCGCTGGCAGTTGCCGCGGCCGGCAGCGCGGCCGGTTTCCTGCAGACGGGCAACACCGGCGCGGCGCAGGGCCGGTACGTCCAGTCCGGCGTGGTCGGGCTCGCCATTCTGGTCGCCGCGGCGCTCCCCCTGCGCCGCGGTGCCCGGCTGATTCCGTTGGTCGCCCTGCTGACCGCCGCCGCTGGGCTGCTGTCGGCGTACCGGTACTTCTGGAGCGATCAGGCCGGGCGGTGGAGTGCCCTGACCAGCTGGTGGCCGGCCGCCGAGCTGCTGATCCCGCTCTGCGCGGTGATCGCCGTCGTGGCGACCGCCACCGGAATCAGCAGTCTGGCGGCCATCGGGCGGCAGGCGGATCAAGGGGCCAGAGCGTGTGCGGGTCAGGGGGCCACTGTGCGGCCGGCGGCCCTGCGGCCGGCGGCCCTGCGGCAGGCGGCCCTGCGGCAGGCGGCCCTGCGGCCGGCGGCCAGGCAGCCGGCGGTCAGACAGCCGGAGGCCAGGCAGCCGGAGGCCAGGCAGCCGGAAGACCCAGCCGCGCCTGCTCTCCCCGGCACGGGGTCGGCGGAGGACGAGGGAACCGCGGCCGGCCGGGCCCGGAGCGGCTGACCATGCGGGACACCGGACCACTGAGGGACACCAGGCCAACGTCGGGCCCGGTCCGCGGTCTCCACAGGCCCTGGGTGATGGCCGTCGTGGTGGCCGCCGGCGGCGTCCTGGGGTCGGTGGCCCGGTACGGCCTCTCGGTGGTGCTCCCCACCGAACCGCAGAACTTCCCGTGGGGCACCTTTGTCACGAACGTGGCGGGATGCGCGCTGCTGGGGGCGCTTCTGGCGCTGCTGCCCGACGCCGCGGGGCCGCACGTGCTGATTCGGACGTTTCTCGGCCCCGGCGTGCTCGGCGGATTCACCACCTTCTCCGCGTTCTCCGTCGAGAGCGTCGCGCTGCTCAGCGCCGGCCGTGCCCAGCCGGCGATGGGCTACGTGCTGGGAACGGTGCTCGCCGCGCTGGCCGGCGTGCAGGTAGGCAGCATGGCGGCCCGGCTCCTTGTTAGGCGGGCACTCGTCCCGCGGGCCGGCTTTGATAGGCGCCGAGCGGAGCGGCCGGAATGACACTGCTGCTGGTGGCGGTGGGAGCGGCGCTGGGGGCTCCACTGCGCTTCTTCACCGACCGCGCCGTGCAGGCCCGCATCGGGAGCGCCTTTCCGTGGGGCACGCTGGCCGTCAACGTGACCGGCTCGTTGGTGCTCGGGATCGTCACCGGAGGCACTGCCCTCGGCGCCCTACCCGCGAGTGCGCTGGCCACGGTAGGAGCCGGGCTGTGCGGCTCCTTCACCACCTACAGCGCCTTCGCCTACCAGACGGTGCAGCTCACGAGCGAGGGCGCCGGGCGCACGGCGGTGGTGTACGCGTGTCTGTCCGTGTCCGCCGGAATCGCCGCCGCTTGGACCGGCTGGCAGCTGGCCGACGCGATCTGGGCCTGACGCGATGCGATGACATTCGCCGAGCCGTCAGGCTGCGACTACCGACGACACCGCGGATACTCGCAGCGCTAGGGCAATCTCGGCAGCTGTCAGCGACCGCAGCAACGCGTCTACCCACGCCGGGGTTCTGACCGACCGGCGTGGCGTCCAACCGCCGATCTTGCGACCTCCACCGCAACGTCACCAGCGGCCGGTCAGCTCCTCGCGGACCAGCGCCAGCACATCCTCGGGTGGCAGCCGCAGGGCGTGAGCGGCCATCACGACGCTGGCCGCCGACAAGGTCGCCACCGCTGACAGCAATGACACAGGATCCCCCTCACCCGCGAGCAGCGAGTCGCGGAGCTCGTCCGCTTCGGCCCGCGACGTCCGCCCCCGCGCCACGTCCAGCTCGACGGCGACCAGGTCCGCCGCCCGGCGGGCAAGCGCTACCGCCACCGGGTCCGGCGTCACAGGCCGACGAGGTCCCGCAGGCGGTCGATCACGTGGTAGTGGCTGAAGGCCCAGAACGCCACGCCGGCCAGCACGAGCCCGCCGACCGTGACGATCGTCGAGCTGACCGGGCGCTGCTTGGCGTGCTGCCACGCCTGGTCGGCCTTCACCTTGAACGGGTCGAAGAAGCGCTTCGCCCACACGAACTCGGTCGACCACAGATACAGGCCCAGCAGGACGGGCGGGATCGTCAGCGGACCCGGCAACACGAGCAGCGCCGCACCCGCGGCGATGCACGCCAGGCCGGCGACGAATACGCCTACCCGGTAGAAGTGGCCGATGCCCGGCTTGGAGCGCATCCGGTCGCGCCAACCGCCGGGGGGAACCTCCGTCTGCCCCCCGAGCTTATCGCCGCTCGAGGGACTGCCAGTGGTCGTCGACATCAAGCTCCTCGGTTGCGTGCCGGATTCGCGGGGTCGAATTCGGCGGCTTCGGTCCGGGCCAGCACGGATGTACCCCGGTCAACGCCTTCCACGTCGTCTTCGTTTCGCCGCGGCACCCGGATTTCCCACTGATTCTGCATCTTTTTCTTGTCCACAGCCTGTGGAGGGGTGACCCAGGCGCGGGCACGGCGGACGCGGCGGATCCGTCGGCAGCGCGCGCACAGGACGTCCACCGTCCCGGCCGCGCCCATTCACGGGATGTCCCCATCCGGTCCACCGGAGCCCCGCCTGCAGGGCTGGGCACCGCTCCGCACGGAACGTACCGTGAGCTTCGTCCTACGGAAGGAGTCGCCATGAGCCGCACGGCCGTCGCCGGCACCGACCGAACCGATCCGTGCCTGTCGTCCACGCTGGACGAGGCACTCGAACGGATCGGTGATCTCGCTGCCCGGCTCTGGGCGGTCCGGCAGACCCATGTGCCGGTCCGGACGGTGCTGGGCAGGCACCGGTGCGCGGAGTGCGCCCGGGCCTACCCCTGCCCGACCGTGCTGGCCGTCGGCACCGCTGGGCCGGGGCATCGCTCCGCTGCCTGAACCCGGCCCGCCCGCAACACATCGCCCCCTGAAAACGGGGCCCCTGCCCACCTCCGCCGATCCGACGCTCTACAGGGCCTGCGCGGGGATGCCGACCTTGGCAGGGTGACCGGACATCGCCACCCCAGGCTCGAGGGACGCCCGTCCCGATCGGGGTTGGGCCGGCTGCGCCTCCTGCGGGTTCGGCGACGACTGCTCGCCGGGGGCCTGGCCGGACTGCTTCTTACGCCGTTGGCCACCGGCGCCGCGCCCAGCGGCGCCGCTCTTCAGGCGGTCGCGGCACCCTCCAGCCCGGGTGAGGGGGCTGGCGAGGCTGACGGCACGGCGATTCAGGCCACCGTCACGGACGCCGCGCAGCGCGCCGCCCGACTGTCGGTCCGGGTCGACGCGCTGCATCGCCGGGCGGAGTCGTCGCTGGGCGATTACGAGGACGCCCTGGACCGGCTGTCCACTGCCATGGCCACCGCCAACCGCCGGTCGGGAGCGGCCATCGACAGCGAGCAGGCGGCCCGCGACGCGCAACTGCAATGGGACCGCCGGATTCGCGCGATCTACACCACGGGCGGGGCGGTGCCGCTGTACGCCCCTCTGTTCGGCGCGGCCGACGCCGGCGATGCCATCGACCTGCTTGGCGTGGCCGACCAGGTGCTGACCGCCGATGCCTCCGCGGTCCGCGCCGCCCAGCAGCGGTCCCGCTCGGCACAGCTGTCGGCGCGGTCGGCCGTCGCGGCCACGGACGCGCTCCTGCTCGCCACGCGCCGGACGCGGACGGCCGCCGACGCGGTGGCGGCCGACCTGAAAGCCGAGGAGGCGGTGCTGCGTACGGCGAGCGCGGACGTCCAGCGTCTGATGGCCGCTCGAACCGCCCGGCTGGCGGCCACCCGCCGGCAGGCCGCCCGAGCTCAGCTTCGATCGCCTTCCACCCCGGCCGTTCTGGCTGCCCCTCCCGGCTACCTGCAGTTGTACCGAGAAGCCGCTGGAACATGTCCAGGGCTGGACTGGCGCGTGCTGGCGGCGATCGGTCAGGTGGAGTCGGGGCACGGCCGCAACACCGGAACCTCCATCGCCGGTGCGCGCGGGCCGATGCAGTTCATGTCGGCGACATTCACCGCGTACGGGGTCGACGGCGACGGTGACGGCGACCGGGAGATCACCTCTCCGGCGGACGCCATCCACTCGGCGGCCAACTACCTGTGCGGCTACGGCGCCGGCTCCGGCCAGCTCGAGGCAGCCCTGTGGCACTACAACCACGCCCAGTGGTACGTCGATCTGATCGTGCGCCTCGCCCAGAGCTACGACGCTTAGCGACCACGCGACCTCACGGGCCGAGAAACTCCACCAGCACCGGGGCGTGATCGGAGGCGCCGGTGCCGCGACGGGCCTCCCTGTCGACGTACGCCCGCGTCACCGCGTCCGCCACTGACCCCGAGGCGAGCACCAGGTCGATGCGCATGCCCATGTCGCGCCGGAACATTCCGGCCCGGTAGTCCCAGTAGCTGTAGAGGCTCGGTTCGGGATTCTGCTCGCGAACCACGTCGCGCAGCCCCAGGTCGCCGAGCGCAAGCACCGCGGCCCGTTCGGGCTCGGTGACATGGGTGGAGCCCAGGAACGCTGCCGGATCCCAGACGTCGGCATCGGCGGGCGCCACGTTGAAGTCGCCGGCCACCACCAACGGCAGGTCAGTCGGCTGCGCGGCAAGATCGTCGCGCAGCGCCGCCAGCCACCGCAGCTTGTAGTCGTAGTGCGGGTCCCCGACCGACCGGCCGTTCGGCACGTAGACCGAGTAGCAACGGACTCCCCCACACGTCGCCGCCAGGCAGCGGCTCTCGGCGTCGGCTTCCCGCGGATCATCCGGCAACCCCGGCCGGACGTCCGATACGCCGATCCGGCTCAGGATCGCCACCCCGTTCCAGCGGCCGTCGCCGTGGTGAGCCACCGTGTACCCCGCGTCGCTGAGCTGGGCCAGCGGGAAATTCTCGTCCGAGCACTTCGTCTCCTGCAGGCAGACGACGTCCGGACGCACGTCGTGGAGCCACTCCAGCATCCGGGGCAGCCGGGCCCGCGCGGAGTTCACGTTCCAGGTGGCCAGCAGCATGTGCCCATCCTGCCCGCGGCCGCTACGGCCCGTCAGGCCGTCAGGCCGTCAGGCCGTCAGGCCGTCAGCCGTCGTGCGCCGTCCGACGGCACCGCGGTAAAGATCCGCGGAGCGGGAAACCCGCGCTGGGCGAAGGCGCCGGTCACGGCCTCGGTCACGCCGTCCGCAGCGTCCGCAGCCACGAGCGCGATAGCTGAGCCGCCGAAGCCGCCGCCGGTCATCCGGGCACCGAGAGCTCCCACTCCCAAAGCGGCCTCCACCACCGTGTCCAGCTCCGGCGCCGACACCTCGTAGTCGTCGCGCAGGGACACGTGGGAGGCCGTCATCAACTGCCCGACGGCGGCCCAGTCGCCCCCCTGGAGGGCCGTGTCCACCTGCAGCACCCGGGCGTTCTCGGTGACGACGTGCCGAACGCGGCGGGCGGTGACGTCGTCCAGGCGGGCCAGCACCGCCAGCAGATCCTGCGCCTCGACGTCCCGCAGCGCCGCAACGCCCAATGACCGCGCCGCGGCCTCGCAGCTCGCCCGGCGCCGGGCGTACTCCCCGTCGGCCAGCGAGTGACTGGCTCTGGTGTCGACGATGAGCAGCGTCAGGCCGGCCGCCTCCAGGTGCAGCGGGGTCGGGCGGACGTCGAGCGTGCGGATGTCGATGAGCAGCGCGTGGCCGGCCAGCCCGCGGGTGGACGCCAGCTGATCCATCAGGCCGCAGGGCACCCCGACGAAATCGTTCTCCGCCCGCTGGGCGATACGGGCGCGTTCCGTGGCGTCGTCCGTCAGGCCGAACAGGTCGGCCAGCGCGAGGCCGGCCGCGCACTCCAGCGCTGCGCTGGACGAGAGCCCCGCACCGCTGGGCACGTCTCCGGACAGCATCAGGTCGACACCGCCGAGGGCAGCACCCCGCTCCCGCAGCACCCAGGCCACACCCAGGACATACGCCGCCCAGCCGCTGACGTTGCCCGGCGCCAAGCTGGCCAGCTCGGCGGTTACCGGCTGGTCCGGCTGCTGCAGCGAGTGCACGCGGCACAGCCCGTCGTCGCGTCTGGCAGCCGCGACGACGACGCGGCGGTCGATGGCGAAGGGCAGCACGAAGCCGTCGTTGTAGTCGGTGTGCTCCCCGATCACGTTCACCCGGCCGGGGGCGGCCCACAAGCCCTCGGGAGGGCGGCCGGTGAGCCGGCCGAACGCCTCCCGGACGGTGGCTGGCAGATCGTCCGCCGGCGCCGGCGAGCCGGGATCAATCACGGACGGTCAGCCGCCGTGCTGGGTGACCCAGCGCCATGCATCGCCGACCATGGCCTCGAGTTCCGGCTTCTCGGGCTTCCAACCGACGTCGGCCCGGATGCGATCGCTGGAGGCGACGAGCATCGCCGGGTCGCCGGCGCGCCGTCCGGCGTCCACGGCCGGAATCGGATGACCGGTCACCGAGCGGGCCACCTCGATCACTTCCCGCACGGAGAAGCCCATGCCGTTGCCCAGGTTGTAGATGCGGTGCTCCCCCGCGGCGGGCGCGTCCAGCGCGAGCAGGTGCGCGCGCGCGAGGTCCTCGATGTGGATGTAGTCGCGCACGGCCGTGCCGTCACGGGTGGGGTAGTCGGTGCCGTATGCCTGCACCGACTCCCGGCGGCCCTGGGCAACCTGCAGGACGATGGGAATCAGGTGCGTCTCCACGGTGTGCCGCTCACCGAAACGGCCGCTCGCACCCGCCACGTTGAAGTACCGCAACGACACTGCGGCCAGCCCGTGCGCTGCGGCCTCATAGCCGATCATCAAATCGACGGCGAGCTTGGACGCCCCGTACGGATTCGTCGGCCGGGCGGGCGCGGTCTCCGGTATCGGGCAGCTGTCCGGCTCGCCATAGGTGGCGGCGGTCGAGGAGAACACCAGCCGCCGCACACCTGCCTCGCGCATGGCGTCGAGCAGGTTCAGCGACCCGACGACGTTGTTGCGGTAGTACAGCTCTGGTCGTTCGACCGACTCCCCCACCAGTGAGCGGGCCGCGAAGTGAAGTACCGCGTCGTAGTCGCCAGCGGCCAGTGTCCGGGTCAGCGCCTCGAGGTCGAGCAGGTCGACCTCGGCGAAGTCGGCTCCCTCCGGGACCTGGTCGCGGTGGCCGGTCAGCAGGCTGTCCAGCACCGTCACCTGGTGGCCGCCGTCGAGCAGCATGGCCGCAACCACACTCCCGATGTATCCGGCGCCGCCGGTCACCAGCAATCTCATGACTCTCCTCGAAGTCGCGCCGCCGCCTGCTCGGGCATTACGTCGTTGATGAACACGCCGGCCCCTGACTCGGAGCCGGCCAGGAACTTGAGCTTCCCCGCTTCGCGGCGGATGGAGAACACCTGCGCGTGCAGGTGAGACGCATCTCGCTCCTGGGGGCCGGTGGAGGGCGCTTGCATCCATGCCGCGATATACGGCGCCGGCGAGGAGAACAGGCCGTCGAAGCGGCGCAGCACGTCAAGGTAGATGCCGGCGAGGTCGTCGCGCTCCGGGTCGGTGAGCGCAGGTAGGTCCGGCACATGACGCCGGGCGACCACGTGCACCTCGAACGGCCATCGCGCAGCCGCCGGTACGTAGGCGGTGAAGTGCTCGGATTCGGTGACGATCCGGCAGGCTGCCGCCCGCTCCGCCTCGACCACCCGGCAGATCAGGCACCTCCCGGTGTCTGCCAGGTGCCGCCGGCTGCTGGCCAGCATGCGTGCCATCTTCGGCGGGACGAAGGGGTAGGCGTAGATCTGACCGTGGGGATGGTCCAGCGTCACGCCGATCTCCGAGCCGCGATTCTCGAAGACGAAGACCTGTTCGACCTCCGGCAGCGCACCGAGCTCCGACGTGCGGTCGGCCCACGCGTCCAGCACGGTGCGCGCCTGTTCCGCCGTCAATGTGGCGAACGAGGCGGAGTGGTCGGAGGTGAAGCACACCACCTCGCACCGGCCCACGCCCGGTCGCCGGGAGAACATCCGGCCGACGGCGTCCACGTCCGGCTCAGACGGCAGCACGTCCTGGGCCAGCGACGGGAAGCGGTTCTCGAAGACCACCACGTCGTAATCCGCGGCAGGGATCTCCGTCGGCCTCCCGGCGGCCGACGGGCACAGCGGGCACTGGTCCGCCGGTGGGTGGTAAGTACGCCCCTGCCGGTGCGAGGCGATCACGACCCACTCGTCGAGCAGCACGTCGTAGCGGATCTCCGACGCCGTGGCCACCGGAGGAAGCCCCCGCGAGTCCACCATGCCACTGCGGTTCGCCTGCCCCGCGACCCCCGACCGGTCGAAGTACATCAGCTCCCGGCCGTCCGACAGCTGCGTCACGGTCTTGACAGTCACGCCCGCCTCCGTCTTGTCGGCATCCGGCCCCGCCGTGCCGTCGGCCGGGTGCACACCTGCCAGCGACAAGAGTGCATTATCGCCCATTCCGGGTGGTTGACGGACATCAGCCGTGTGCCGGATCGTTGGGTTGTGTTGGCTCGTCAGCGGCAATTGAACATCCTTGCCGAGGTGCAGCGACGTGGCGGGGTACGAGTCAGTTCGCTGACGTCCATGTTCGGGGTCTCCGACATGACCGTGCGCCGGGACCTCGGGGTGCTGGCCCGGCAGGGGCTGGTCCAGAAGGTGCACGGCGGGGCGACGCTGCCCCGGCCACCGAGCAGCTCCGAGCCCGGCTTTACCGCCAAGTCGGCGCTGCAGCAGAGCAAGAAGGCGGCCATCGCCGCGGCGGCCGCCGCGCTGGTGCCGCCCGACGCCGCCGTCGCGTTGTCGGCGGGCACCACCGTGTGGACGCTGGCCCGCCACCTACTGGATGTGCCCGGGCTCACGATCGGGACCAACTCGGTGCCGGTCGCGGACCTGTTCCACGCCGAGGGGACCGCCGGCGCGACGGTGGTGCTCTCGGGCGGGGTGCGCAGCCCCTCCGACGCGCTCGTCGGCCCGGTGGCCGACGCGACGTTCCGCGGCCTGCATTTCGACGTCGCCTTCGTCGGCTGTCACGGGCTGCACCTCACGTGCGGGCTGACGACGCCCAACCTCGCCGAGGCCGAGACCAATCGGGCCCTGATCCGCTCCGCGCGGCGGCTGGTCGTGCTCGCCGACTGCACGAAGTGGGACATCGTGGGCCTGTCCAGCTTCGCCGACCTGGCCGAGGTCGACGTGCTGGTCACCGACGCCGCCCTGGACGCCCGCGCCGTCGAGGCGCTGCGTGAGCGGGTCGACGAGGTGATTCTCGCGTGACCCCGCTCAGATCCGGATGTCCGCCGGGCCGCGCGGTCCGCCGCCCATCTGCGGCGGCATGCCACGGGTGGCGAACGGCAGGACCCAGTCCTCGCGGGTCTGACCGTCGACCTCCAGCTGCCAGTAGAACCGGTTGCCCGGCGGCAACGGCAGCGGGCCCAGGTTCACCGCGAACGGCACGTCCAGCGAGACCCCGGGAAGCATGTCCGCCGGCCGCTCGACCTCGAGATCGGCTTCGATCACCAGCTGCTCCTGGCCCTCCGGCCCGGGCAACAGCACCGGCCGGCCGTCACCGTCGAGCAGCGTCATCTGCAGGGTGTGCCGCTGGCCGGCCTGGTCCCAGGGCACGCCGATGATGAGGCCGATGGCTGACGGCACAGGCATCGGACCGGTCACGGTCCACCCCGCCCCCAGCACGTACAGTTTGCCGTCCGCGACCTGGGCGGCATCACACAGCAGCAGAGTCACCTTCATGACCGTCACCCTAGTGCCCGTGAGATCACCGCACCGGCCGGGCGGGAACGCACAGCGGAACTCAGGCTCGACCGACGGACAGCAGCAGCGACGGAAGGTCATCCCGTGCAGGAACGCGATGCAGAGGTCAGCGGCTCGACAGCGGGGCCCGCAACCGGCACCACAGCCGGCACCACCGCAGGGCTGCCGCCGTCAGGACGGCAATTCGAGCTGAGCGCCGGCCCCTATCGGGCCGGTATCGCCGCGGTCGGCGCAACACTGCGCTTTCTGGAACGCGACGGCAGCCCGCTCGTCGACGGATTCGGCGCGGACTCGCTGCCCAGCGGCGGACGAGGGCAGTCGTTGTTGCCGTGGCCGAACCGGATCGACGGCGGCAGCTACACCTTTCAGGGCCGGATGTACACCCTGGCGCTGAGCGAGCCCGCGAAGGGCAACGCCATCCACGGCCTGCTCCGCTGGGTGCCGTGGCAGGCGGCGGAGGTCCGGCCGGACGCGGTGACGCTGCGGGCCGAGGTCGCCGCGCAGCCCGGCTACCCCAGTTCGCTGGACGTAGAGGTCGAGTACCGGCTCTCCCAGAAGGGCCTCACCGTCGTCACGACCGTCCGGAACACCGGGCGCAGCAGCGCCCCGTTCGGCGCCGCCGTGCACCCGTACCTGAGCGCCGGCGCCGACTCGGTGGACGAAACGTACCTGCAGTTCGGGGCGACGACCCGGGTGCTCGTCGACGAGCGCTCCCTGCCCACCGGGGACGAGCAGGTGGCGGACACCCCGTACGACTTCTCTGCCGGCAAGCCGGTCGGCGACGTGCAGATCGACCATGCGTTTGGCGGCCTGCGTCGGGACTCGGACGGACTCTTCCGGGTGCGACTTCGGGGCGAGTACGAGACCGTCGTCTGGCAGGACGACGCGTATCCGTGGCTGCAGATCTACACCAGCGACACGCTCTCCGGCGCGGAGTTTCGGCGCAGCGTCGCAGTGGAGCCGATGACGTGCCCGCCGAACGCCTTCGTCAGCGGCCGGGACGTCGTGGTGCTGGAACCGGGCGAGACCTGGACCGGCACCTGGGGCATCAGCTCGGGCAGTTCGTGAGCGGTCAGCAGCCGGTATTCGTTCCGCTGCTGGTCCCGGGCTCCGCTGAGCACGCGACGGCCGCGAGCGCAACGGTGCTCGACCGCTACATCGACCGGCTCAACGCCGCAGACCTGGCCGGCATGGACGCGTGCCTGCACTTTCCGCACCATGTCCGCTCGGGCGGCGTGGTGGAGACGTGGCCGGCTCCGGGACGGCTGACTCCGTCCTTCTTCGACGAGCTGCGAGATCGGAACTGGTCGTACTGCAGTTACCTGCACCGCGAGGTCGTCGCCGCCGCCGCCGAGAAGGTGACCTGGTATGTGCGCTACGGCTGGCACCGCGCCGACGGGTCACTGATCGCCGAGGAGGACAGCACGTGGGTGCTCACGCTCAGCGACGGCCGCTGGGGCATCCGCATGCGGTCCGTCTGACCGGAACGGCCGCGTCTGCACACCGCAGCGACCAGCTGGTGGTTCTCAGGCGGCACCGAAGGAGTACCAGCGGTCCAGCCAGCGGTCGGTGTCGACCAGGTCCCGGTGCTCGGAGAACACCTGCTGGACCCGCTCCCACCGGCGGATGGCCAGTCGCGCCCAGAGCGCCAGCAGCGGGGCGGTGATCCGCCGCAGTTCGGAGATCGCGGCGGCGATGAGCGTCCGCGCCCGGTTCCGAATGCGCACCAGCAGTTCGCGAACCTGCTCGTCCATGGCAATGCCTCCCGAACGATCGGGGCTGTCTGCACCCGTCCATTCACAATGCTCGCATCCGGGCGCGCCCGGAGCGCGCTGGCGGCTCAGCCGGCGGGTCGCCGCACCGGTGCCGGGCAGCAGTTGGCCGGGCACACGTCCCAGGCCGGACCGAGTGCACCCAGGGCGGGCCGCTCCGGTTCCCGGCCGGCCTCGGCCGCCGCCCGTTCCACGACCAGCTCCCTGATCATGGCGAGAAAGCGCGAATCCGTGCCCACGGTCGCCGCGCGCTCCAGGGTGAGCCCGAGCTCAGCAGCCCGGGCCCGGGCCTCGGTGTCGAGGTCGTAGAGCACCTCCATGTGATCGGAGACGAACCCGATCGGGCACAGCACCACATCGCGAACCCCCTCGGCGGCGAGCTCGTCCAGAGCGTCGAGCACGTCCGGCTCCAACCACGGCGTCGACGGATCCCCGCTGCGGCTCTGGAACACGAGTTCGGCCACGTGCGGAATTCCGGGCTTTCCGGTCCCCGCCGGCCCGGCTGCCAGACAGTCCAGAACCAGCTGGGCCGTCTCGCGCAGCTGCGTCACGTACCCGTTGCCCCGCGGACCGCTTGCCTCCGCCATGGAGACCGGAATGCTGTGGGCGGTGAACAACAGGCGGATGCCGGATCGGCGTTCCGCCGGGAAGCGTTCCAACGCCTGCCGCAGGTTCTCCGCCATCGGCTCCACGAAACCGGGATGATTGAAGTAGTGGCGCAACTTGCTGATCCGGGGCGCGCGCGGGCCGGCGGCAGAGCGCGCCTGAGCAATGTCGTCCTGGTACTGCCGGCAGGCGGAGTAGCTGCTGTAGGCCGCGGTCACGAATGCCGCCGCGTGCTGGATGCCGTCGTCCACCATGTGCCGCAGCGTGTCGCTCAGGTAGGGGTCCCAGTTCCGGTTCCCCCAGTACACCGGGAGCTGGAGCCCCGCAGCCGCCAGTTCACCCTCCAACGCGGCGATCAGCGCCCGGTTCTGGCCGTTGATCGGGCTCACGCCGCCGAAGCGGTGGTAGTGCTCCCCGACCTGCGCCAGCCGCTCGCGCGGGATGCCGCGCCCCCTGGTGACGTTCTCCAGAAATGGCAGGACGTCCGCCGGCCCCTCCGGGCCGCCGAAGGAGACGATCAGTACGGCATCGACGTCGGGCGCGGCTGACAGGTCCTGGGGCATGCGACCAGTCTGCTGCAGCCGTCGGTTGCCGCCAGTTCACCTCCGTGCCGGCTCCGGGCCCCCCGGCTCGAACGGCGGCACCGTCCGCCAGCCGGAGGGTCCCAACGGGAACCCACAGGTGGCGGGCGCGGGAACGTAACGATTCTTGTGCGATCGTGCGCGATTGGTCGTGTCGGCTATTGCCCGGCCTTGCCCGCTGTGCTCGACTCCGGCTGTCAGCCCCAGCCGCAGCGGACCCGCCCGCTGGGTTGCGCAGACGCTCACCAGCGTCAGAAGGAGCAGGAGTCCCATGCGAGCAGGAGCAGCATCTTCGGGAGTAGGGGCCGCGCTGTCGCGTCGCGGCTTCCTGTCGGCGGCAGCGGTGACCGGAGCCGGCGCGCTGCTGGCCGGCTGCGGCGGTGGTCAATCCGCCCAGGAGGCGGCCACCGGAACCGGCCAGGAGTTCACCGGCACCTACGAGGGGCCACAGGTCGACCTCGCGTACTGGAACGGTTTCACCGGCGGTGACGGGCCGTTCATGCGCGAGATGGTCAACAAGTTCAACAGTGACCACGACAACATCAAGGTCACGATGAACACCATCCAGTGGGCGGACTACTACCAGAAGGTGCCCGCCGCCGTGCTGGCCGGCAAGGGCCCGGACGTGGGCATCATGCACGTCGAGCAGCTCGCCACCTTCGCGGTACGCAACATCATCCTGCCGCTCGACGACCTGACCGAGGAGGTCCAGCTCCAGGAGAACGACTTCATCCCGGCGATCTGGCAGGCCGGTGTCTACAACGAGAAGCGCTACGGCGTTCCGCTGGACGTGCACTCGCTGGCGCAGTACTACAACAGCGACCTGATCTCCAAGGGCGGACAGGACACGCCGCCGGAGGATGACCCGGCCTTCTCGCAGTACCTCACCAAGCTGAACGGCGCCGGAGCGGCCCAGCCGTTCTGGATGCCGACCCGGTGGCCCGCCCACCTGATGTTTCTGTCCCTGCTCTGGCAGTTCGGCGGCGAGCCGTACAGCGAGGACGGCACCAGGGCGACGTTCGACTCCGAGGCGGGCCAGCAGGCACTGTCGTGGATGGTCGACCGGGTGAAGCAGGGGCACAGCCCCAGGAACGTCGGTGTCGACACCCAGTACACCGCCTTCAAGAACGGCAAGGTCGCCGTCACCTGGGACGGTATCTGGCAGATCAACGACCTCAAGTCGACCGCCGCCAACCTGAACTGGGACATGTCGCCGCTGCCGAAGATCGGCGAGGACAACGCCGTCTGGGCCAACTCCCACAACTTCGTGCTGTACAAGCAGACGCAGGGCGACGACAACAAGACGCAGGCGGCCAAGATGTTCATCGCCGAGATCAGCCAGGCATCGTCGGAGTGGGCGAAGTCCGGCATGATCCCGGCCCGTAACAGCGAGCGCAACGGCGACGCGTTCAAGCAGCTGCCCCAGGCGAAGATCGCCGCTCAGGAGGACAGCTTCCGCTTCCTGCCGCAGATCCCCGGCGTCGGCGACGTTCAGGTGCAGACGCTCGAGCTGGCGGTCAACAGGGCGGTGCTCGGGCAGCAGAGCCCGAAGGACGCCCTCACCTCGGCTGCCACCCAGGCCAGCAAGCTGATGCAGGCCAACAAGAAGAAGTTCGAGGGATAGTCCGTCATGGCTGCGCAGAACGTCGACGTCCCGTCGACCGGTGCGGCTACGGGTGAGGCGACCGGCGCCACGCCCGAAGAAGTCCTGTCGGTGCGCCCCGACGCGGGTCGGGGC
>JALYNC010000075.1 GCA_030773415.1 Actinomycetota bacterium | reverse complement strand
CCGCGACCGCCCGCGACACCGTGCGGGAGAACTTGGTGCCCGCCGCCGCGACCGCCCGCGACACCGTGCGGGAGAAGTTGGTGCCCGCCGCCGCGACCGCCCGCGACACCGTGCGGGAGAACTTGGTGCCCGCCGCCGCGACCGCCCGCGACACCGTGCGGGAGAAGTTGGTGCCCGCCGCCGCGACCGCCCGCGACACCGTGCGGGACACGGTGCGGGACACGGTGAACACCACGGTCTCGACCGCCATGGAGACCGCGGTGGCGCTGCGCGAGGGCCGGGAGGTGCCGGCTTCGCGGTCGCCGCGGATTCCGCGGCCCTTCCGGCGCCCCCAGCCGGAGCAGACCGGCCGCTTCCCGCTGCTGCTGCTCGCCGGCCTGCCCGTCGCGGTCGGTGTGGCGGTGGCCCTGCGCCGTCGCGCCGGCGGAAGCCAGGCGTCCTTCGCTCCTGCGCCCTACGGAGAAACGGCGGCCGCTCCCGCTGCCACCACCGGCCGGCCGGCCGAGGAGCCGCGGCCCACTGACGAGGCGCCAGCAGCAGCCGCGCCGTCGGCTACCGCAGTGGACGACGGTCAGCTCGTGGACGGGGTTCCGCACCTGTCCCAGGCGGAGCAGGACGACGGCCCCACGAGTTGAGCTTCTTGCTCTCGCGCCACTAGCCGCCGGCGTCGCGGCAGGGAAAGGATGCAGTTCCAGCTTAGAGAACGCAGGACACCCGTGCAGCTCCGTGACCCCGAGATGCCGCTAGATCCGCGCTTGCCCATCGCGGACGCCGTGCTCAACAGCGAGCATGAGGCGGCGATTGTCGTGCGTCCGCTGCGCGAGGGTGGCGCCGTCACGGACTTCGAGTACGTGCTGGTGTCCAGCGCAGCCACGCGGATGACGGCAGACCCGCCACGGGTCGGGGACCGGATGCTGCAGCGCTATCCGTCCGTGGCCGAGACGCTCTTCCCCGTCCTGGCGCGGGTCTGCGACAACCAGCGCTCCATCGAGGTGGACCACCCCGTTCCCCGGGTGGAAACGGCAAGCAGCACGAGACGTGGCTGCGCATGACCGCGGACCCCCAGGACGGCCTGCTGGTCCTGCGCTACCGCAACGTGACCACGGAGCGCAGAAACGCAGCCACCGTGGCCTCCAGCGAGCGCCGGTTCCGCGCCCTGGTGGAGCGGGCTCCTGACGTGATAACCATGATCGACCCGGACGGACGCATCACCTACTCGAGCCCGGCGATTGCTCGGCTATGAACCGGCCGAGGTGGTGGGCATGCATTTCGAGCAGTTCCTCGATCCTGAAGAGGCGGCCAGGGCCCGTGCCAGCTTGAGCCAGTTGCTGACCCGAGCCGGCGGATCCTCGGGCGAGCACCGCCTGCGGGTGCGAGCCAAGAACGGGTCGACGCGGTGGGCCGAGTACCACGCCGTCAACGCCCTGAACGATCCTGACGTGCTGGCCGTGATCGTCAACTGGCGAGATGTCACCGAACGTCACGAACTGCAGGAGACGCTGCGGCACGCGGCACTGCATGATCCGCTGACGGGACTGCCGAACCGCCGCATGTTCATCGAGCACCTCGACCTGGCGCTGGCTCGGCTGTCCCGGACGTCGCGGTGGTTGGCGCTGCTGTTCTGCGACATCGATCACTTCAACTACATCAATGACACCTTCGGTCACGGCGCCGGTGACGAGGCGTTGCGTCAGGTGGCCCAGCGCGTGCAGCCCGTGCTGCGGCCGGCTGACAGCGTCGCCCGGATCGGCGGGGACGAGTTCCTCGTCTTGTGTGAGGACCTCGAGAGCCCGCTGGATGTGGCCCCGATCTCGTCTCGCATCATCAGGCGCTGAGCGGTGTCTACCGGATCGCCGGGACCGACGTTCCGATCACCTTCTCGATGGGTGTCACCACCACGAATGTCTCCCGAGGGGCCGAGGAGGTCATCGCCGAAGCGGACTCGGCGCTGTACGAGGTCAAGCGGTCCGGTCGCAACCGCTTCGACACGTTCGATCCGCATGTCCGGCGGCTGGTCGCTCAGCGGGTCCATCTGGAGCAGGAGCTGAGCCAGGCCCTCGCCGCCGACCGACTGGCTCTCGCTTATCAGCCGGTGATGTCGGTGGCCACCGGCGCCTTCAGCGGCGCCGAGGGCCTGCTGCGCTGGCAGCGGACTCCGGCCACGTTGCTGACCGCGGACCAGTTCATCAACGTCGCCGAAGACAGCGGGCTCATGTTGTCCATCGGTGGCTGGGTGATGTCGTCCGCGCTCGCCATGGCTGCCGGCTGGCCGTCGGAGACAGGGACGCGACCGCAGTTGCACCTCAACGTCTCCTCCCGCGAACTGGGCCATCCCGGCTTCCTGAATCGGCTGCTCCAGGCCATCGAGGCCAGCGGCGTGCCGGCGCAAGCGGTGACTGTCGAGGTCTCGGAGTCGAATCTCGAGCGGCACCGTCAGCAGGTCATCGACGGCCTGCGGGAGCTGCGCCGGTCCGGTGTGCGGGCGGCGCTGGACGACTTCGGCAGCGGCACCCTGTCCCTGCTGTCGCTGCAGGGCGTTCCGCTCGATGAGATCAAGGTCGATCTCGCAGTGGCGGCCCGGCAGAGCAGCGGGGAGCTGGCGGAGGAGTTCCTCCGTGCCGCCGTCCGCACCGCTCACTCGCTCGGGCTGACCGTCGTGGCGGAGGGCGTCGAGCGCCAGCGCGATCTCGAGCTGCTGACGGAGCTCGGCTGCGACAAGGCCCAGGGCCGTCACCTGTGTCCACCGCTCTCAGCGCCCGACCTGCTGCAGCGGTTGTCGGCTGGACGGGTCATCACCTGACGGGCGGCCGCCGCTGGGGCAACAGTGTCACCGACCATGTCAGTGAAAGTGCCGATCCCTGACAATTCCGCGACAGCCGCGCGCCCGGCGAGGGTTCCCGTCCTAGACCGGATCAGTGAATGGTGGAGACGAGGGGAATCGAACCCCTAACCCCCGCCTTGCAAAGGCGGTGCTCTGCCAATTGAGCTACGTCCCCCGGGCAGCCGAAGCTGCTGAGAGTCAGCGCAGGTCGGGTGGCCGGGTGGCTTCCGCCCACAGGTCCTGCTCGGCCCGGGCCGCCTGGCGGCGCTGTACCAGCGCTGCCACACCGGCCACGGCGGTCAGCAGCAGCGGGATCTTGCCCTTCATGGACCCTCCAACGGGGCTCCGGGACGCCGGGTGACGGTCCCGCGGTCGCTCCACGGCGCACAAGGTGCGTGCCTGCCGGGCGGTGGGCCTGGGAGGACTTGAACCTCCGGCCTCATCCTTATCAGGGATGCGCTCTAACCAGCTGAGCTACAGGCCCCGGCGTGCGACCGCGTGACCGACCGACCGGCCGGGCAGCGCTGGAGAAGATTACCTCACCGGCGCGTACCCGCCGGGAGGCAGGCGGCCTACTCCCGCTCCGACAGCGTCACCTCGATGCCACCGATCAGGTCGGCGCACAGGTTGTACAGGAACGCCCCCAGCGTGGCGAGTGCGCTGATCAGCACCACGTTGACCAGGCCCAGCACGGTCGTGGCGGTCAGCACCCGTCCGTAGGAGATGAAGGCCGACACCTCCGACGCCGACTCCTCGCCGGACGGCTTGGTGATGTTGATCAGGACGTCGTTCAGCGAGTCGAAGACGCCCATGCCGGCCAGCACGGCGTACAGCACCGACACCGCCACGACGAAGACCACGAGCAAGGCGGACGAGAACACCAAAGAGAACTTCAACACCGACCACGGATCCACCGAGCGGACCGCCAGCCGAGCCCGCAGTGGCCCGGAGCGGCGCCGGGTTCCGGCGGCGTTGTTCGCCGGGGCTGCCGTCTCGAGCGGCGAACGCGGCCTGGTAGCCGTCGCGGCGCCTCCCGCCGGACGATCAGCCGGGGGCGGCGCTGCCGCTACCCGCCGGCCCGGATTGGTGGCCGGCCCTCGGTCCCGGCGCCGGTTGCGGTCCGGAGCCGGATCACTCATAACGCACCCTGCACCTCGTCGCTCTCGGGCTCGGCGTACCGCGCCACGGCCACGACGGAGACGCCCTCCGGAAGGTTGATCAAGCGGACCCCCATGGTCTGGCGCTGTGCCCGGCGCACTTCCTTTGCGGTGGTCCGGATGACCCCTCCATTGGAGGTGATGGCGTACAGCTGCTCGTCGGGACGCACGATCAGCGCTCCCACCAACTGCCCACGCTTTGCGACGATTTTCGCCGTCAGAACACCCTTACCGCCTCTGCCCTGCACAGGGTAGTCGTCCAGCCGGGTCCGTTTGGCGTAACCACCATCTGTTGCCACCAGCACCTCGCCGCCGTCCCGGACGACCTCCATCGCGAGTAGCTCGTCCTCGGCCGTGAAACGCATGCCGATGACGCCGCTGGTGGCGCGGCCCATCGGCCGCAGCGAGTCGTCGTTCGCCGGGAACCGAATGGACTGCGCCTTGCGGCTGACGAGCAGCAGGTCGTCCTCGGGGCCGACGAGTGCGGCGCCGATGAGCTCGTCGTCGTCCTTGAGGTTGACCGCGATCAGTCCGCCGGCCCGGTTCGAGTCGAAGTCCGCCAGGGGGGTCTTCTTCACCAGGCCACGCCGCGTCGCCAGGACCAGGTACGGGGCGACCGTGTAGTCCGGCAGGTCGATCACCTGGGCGATGCGCTCGTCGGGCTGGAACGCGAGGATGTTGGCCACGTGCTGGCCCCGCGCCACCCGGGAGGTCTCCGGCAGCTCATGCGCCTTCGCCCGGTAGACGCGGCCCTTGTTCGTGAAGAACAGGATCCAGTCGTGGGTCGTCGTGACGAAGAAGTGGTCGACCAGGTCGTCCTGCTTGAGCTGCGCGCCGGCCACACCCTTTCCGCCGCGCCGCTGCTGGCGGTACAGGTCGGTCTTGGTCCGCTTGGCGTAGCCGCCGCGGGTGATCGTGACCACCACGTCCTCGCGGGCGATCAGGTCCTCCAGGGACATGTCACCCTCGTACGGGACGATGCGGGTACGCCGGTCGTCGCCGTACTTCTCGGCGATCTCGGTGAGCTCCTCGGCGATGATTTCCCGCTGGCGCGCCGGGCTGGCGAGGATCGCGTTGAGATCGCGGATGCGGTTCTGCAACTCGGTGTACTCGTCGATGATCCGCTGGCGCTCCAGGGCAGCGAGCCGGCGCAGCTGCATGTCCAGGATGGCGGTCGCCTGGATCTCCGAGAGCTCGTAGCGGCTCATCAGCTCACTGCGGGCGGTGTCGGCCGACTCAGCGTTGCGGATAAGGTTGATCACCTCGTCGAGGTGATCCAGCGCCACGAGCAGGCCCTCCAGGACGTGCGAGCGCTCCTGCGCCCGCCGCAGCTGGAAGCGGGTTCGGCGGACGAGGACCTCGACCTGGTGCTCGACGTAGTACCGGATCAGCTCATCGAGCCGCAGGGTTCGCGGCACCCCGTCGACGAGCGCCAGCATGTTGGCGCCGAACGTCTCCTGCAGCTGGGTGTGCTTGTACAGGTTGTTCAGCACGACCTTCGCGACCGCGTCGCGCTTCAGCACGACGATGAGGCGCCGGCCGACGTCGAGGTCGGACTCGTCACGGACGTCCGCGATGCCGCCGATCCGGCCCTCCTTGACCAGCTCGGCGATCTTCTCCGCGAGGTTGTCCGGGTTCACCTGGTAGGGCAGCTCGGTGATGACGAGCATGGTCCGGCCCTTGGCGTCCTCGTCCACCTCGACGACGGCCCGCATCCGGACGATGCCGCGGCCGGTGCGGTAGGCCTGCTCGATCCCGTCCCGCCCGACGATCAGGCCGGACGTCGGGAAGTCCGGACCCTTGATCCGCTCGATCAACGCGTCGAGCGTCTCCTCCTGCGAGGCGTCCGGGTTGCGCAGGCACCACAGCACACCGTCGGCCACCTCACGCAGGTTGTGCGGCGGGATGTTGGTGGCCATGCCCACCGCGATGCCGGACGAGCCGTTGACCAGCAGGTTCGGAATCCGGCTGGGCAGGACGTCCGGCTCCTGGGACCGGTTGTCGTAGTTCGGTGAGAAATCTACGGTTTCCTGATCGATCTCCCGTAGCATTTCCATGGCAAGCGGCGCTAGACGACACTCTGTGTAGCGCATGGCCGCCGCTGGGTCATTGCCCGGTGACCCGAAGTTACCGTTGCCGTCGACCAGCGGGTAGCGCAGCGACCAGGGCTGCGCCAGGCGGACGAGGGTGTCGTAGATCGCGGTGTCGCCGTGCGGGTGGTAGTTACCGATCACGTCCCCGACGACACGGGCGCACTTGAAGTAGCCGCGATCCGGGCGGTAGCCGCCGTCGTACATCGCGAACAGCACCCGGCGGTGCACCGGCTTGAGACCGTCGCGGACGTCGGGCAGCGCCCGGCCGACGATGACCGACATGGCGTAGTCGAGGTAGGAGCGCTGCATCTCCAGCTCGATGCCGACCGGCTCGATGCGGTCACCGGGTGGCGGCGGCGGAAGCGTAACGTCTACCACGGAGGTCTCGTCGTCCTTTCGTTACGCGGGAAGCGCCAACCGGCGGAAGGTGCCGGCGACCTCAGATGTCGAGAAAGCGGACGTCGCGCGCATTGCGCTGGATGAAGGAGCGCCGGGCCTCGACGTCTTCGCCCATCAGCACGCTGAACAGCTCGTCCGCGGTAGCCGCGTCATCGAGGGTGACCTGCAGGAACAGCCGGTTCGACGGGTCCATCGTGGTTTCGCGCAGCTCCTTGGCCGGCATCTCGCCCAGGCCCTTGAACCGCTGGATGTCGTCCGGGCGCCGGTTGGTGCGCTCCAGCCGGTCAGCGATCAGCGAGTCACGCTCTCGGTCGGAGTAGGCGTACAGGAAGTCATCGCCCTTCTTGTTCCACTTGACCTTGTACAGCGGCGGCTGCGCCAGGTACACGTGGCCCGCCTCGACGAGCGGCTTCATGAAGCGGAACAGCAGCGTGAGAAGCAGCGTGCGGATGTGCTGGCCGTCGACGTCGGCGTCGGCCATCAGCACTACCTTGTGGTAGCGCAGCTTGGCGATGTCGAAGTCGTCGTGGATGCCGGTGCCTAGCGCCGTGATGAGCGCCTGCACCTCGTTGTTCTTCAGCACCCGGTCGATCCGCGCTTTCTCGACGTTCAGGATCTTGCCGCGGATGGGCAGGATCGCCTGGAACTCCGAGTCGCGTCCCGCCTTGGCGCTGCCACCGGCGCTGTCACCCTCGACCACGAACAGCTCCGACCTGATCGGGTCGGTGGACCGGCAGTCCGCCAGCTTTCCGGGCAGCGAGGACGACTCGAGCAGGCCCTTGCGCCGGGTGAGGTCGCGCGCCTGCCGCGCCGCGATGCGCGCGCGCGCCGCCTGCGTCGCCTTGATGATGATCTGCCGGGCCTCCGCGGGGTTGCGGTCGAACCAGTCACGCAGCCAGTCGTTGCACGCCTTCTGCACGAAGGAGCGCGCCTCGGTGTTGCCGAGCTTGGTCTTGGTCTGCCCCTCGAACTGCGGGTTCGCCAGCTTCACGGAAATGATCGCGGTGAGGCCCTCGCGGATGTCCTCCCCCGCGAGTTTGTCGTCCTTCTCCTTGAGCAGTTTGTTGTCGAGCGCGTACTTGTTCACGATCGAGGTGAGCGCTGAACGGAAGCCCTCTTCGTGCGTTCCACCCTCGTGGGTGTTGATGGTGTTCGCGAACGTGTAGACCGATTCGGTGTAACCGGCGTTCCACTGCATCGCGACCTCGACGGCCAGGCCGGTGCCCTCGGCGCCGAAGCCGACGACGGACTTGTGGATCGCCTCCTTGGTGGCGTTCAGGTGACGGACGAAGTCCTCGATACCGCCCTTGTAGTGGTAAGTCACGTCGCGGGGCGGATCCTCCCGCTCGTCGCGCAGCACGATCGTCAGGCCGCGGTTGAGGAACGCCATCTCCTGCAGCCGGCGACTGAGCACCTCGAACGAGTACGTCGTGGTCTCGAAGATCGTGTCGTCCGCCCAGAACGTGACCTGGCTGCCGTGCTCCTTGGTGGGTTCGAGCTTCTGCAGCTTGGCCTTCGGCTTGCTCTTCTCGTACGGCTGGAACCACGCGAAGCCGTCGCGCCGAATCTCGACCTCGAGCCGGGAGGACAGTGCGTTGACTACCGACACGCCCACGCCGTGCAGGCCGCCGGAGACCGCGTAGGACTTGCCGTCGAATTTGCCGCCGGCGTGCAGCGTGGTCAGCACCACCTCGACGGCCGGTCGCTTCTCGACCTTGTGCATGTCGACCGGGATGCCGCGGCCGTTGTCCCGGACGCGCACGCCGCCGTCGGCCAGCAGCGTCACCTCGACCCGGTCGCAGTAGCCGGCCAGCGCCTCGTCGACCGCGTTGTCCACGACCTCGTAGACCAGGTGGTGCAGGCCCCGCTCACCCGTGGAGCCGATGTACATGCCTGGCCGCTTGCGCACCGCCTCCAGCCCTTCGAGAACCGTGATGGCGCTGGCGTCGTAGGTCACGGAGCAGGCATCCTCGCTGTCGACTGGACCGCATCTCTGCACGACGGCGACACCGTGCCGATGCGGCCGATATGCGCGTTCGCGAGGGCGGACGTTCGCATGGAGTCTACCTTGCCGGCGAGGTCATCCGCCCGGAATGGCCCCTGACAGGCCGTATGGCGCGAGGAACCCCGGTTTGTGTAGGACCCCACTCGGCCCGGCGGCGATTTCAGCCGTAGGTGTCGCGCGGTCCGCGGCCGCCGGTCACCCGGCGTGGGCCCCGATTCCAGTTCGGGGTACTCGGCCCCCGGACGTGCAGCCGCGTGACCACCCCCGCGCCGAGGCCCTCCGTGAGCCGCGCCAGCACGGTGGGGGCCAGCATCCGGACCTGGGTGGCCCAAGCGGTCGACTCGGCGACAAGGGTCAGCTCGGTTCCCTCGAGCTTCTCCGGACGGCAATGGGCGGCCAGCTCGGGACCGACGAGGCTGTCCCAGCAGCCCATGACGGACGCCACCTGGACGGTCGGCTGCCATCCCCGCTCGTCGATGAGCCGCGAGATGGCCGCACCGAACAGCTGAGGATCACGGTCGTCCGGGCCCGCACCGCTAGTCCGTGCAGCCGCCGGGCGCCGCGGCCGCCGGCTGGTGGGGTCGGCACCGCGCTGGCGGGCCCGGGCCTTGACCTGGGCCAGCGTCTCGCGGGCCAGGTCCGGGCCGGACGACCGCTCGACAGCTCCGTCGCCGGTTGGTCGCGGCGACGCACCTGCATCGTCCGGCCCCGAATCAGTGCTCACGCTCGACCCTTCCCGGGGACACGGCGAAGCGGGCACCGGACAACTGCTCCGGAACGTCGGCGGCCACCGCCGCCGTGACCAGCACCTGTCCGGCCGGCGACACCAGCTCGGCGAGACGCTGGCGGCGGCGGACGTCGAGTTCGGCGAACACGTCGTCGAGGATCAGCACCGGCTCGCCGCCGTCCGAGCGCAGCAGGTCGTAGGAGGCCAGCCGCAGCGCCAGCGCGTACGACCACGATTCGCCGTGGCTGGCGTACCCGCGCGCCGGCAGGCCGCCGAGCGTCAGCACCAGATCGTCGCGGTGCGGCCCCACCAGGGTGACGCCACGGTCAAGCTCGTCGGTGCGCACCCGGGCCAGCTCCGCGAGCATCGCCTCGGTCAGCAGGTTCCGGGCCGGCTCCAGCACCGCATCCGCGCCGAGCGAGCTCCGGTAGGCCATCTCCGTCGGCCCGCTGCCACCCGAGACGGCGTCGTACGCCTTGTCCACCAGCGGGCGCAGCAGCTCCACCAGCTCCACCCGGGCGGCCAGCAGCTCGCCGCCCACTTTGGCCAGATGCGCATCCCAGACGTCAAGAGTCCGCAGGTCCGCACCGCCGCCGCGCCGAGCCGCCCCAGCTGACTTGAGCAGAGCGTTGCGCTGCTTGAGCACCCGGTCGTAGTCCGCCCGAACGCCGGCCATCCGGGGGGCGCGGGCCACCAGCAGCTCGTCGAGCATCCGGCGCCGCTCGGTGGGGTCACCCTTGACCAGCGCCAGATCCTCGGGCGCAAACAACACCGTGCGCAGCACGCCCAGCACCTCACGCTGGCGCGGCACCGGTGCGCGGTTGATCCGCGCGCGGCCGGCGCGCCCCGGCGTGATCTCCAGCTCGACCAGCATGTCACGCCCGTCCCGCGTCACCTGACCGCGGATCACCGCTCGCTCGGCCCCCTGCCGCACCAGCGGCGCGGACGTCGCCACGCGATGGCTGTCCAGGGTCGCCAGGTACCCGACAGCCTCGACCAAGTTGGTCTTGCCCTGCCCGTTCGGTCCGAGCAGTACGGACACCCCCGCCGAGAAGGAGACCTCGGCCGCGGCGTACGACCGGAAGTCGGTCAGCGACAGCGCGGACAGGTGCACCGGCTCAGTGCTTCTGCGCCGCCGGGTCCGACGTGCCGTCCGCAGCGTCGGTGTCCGCGCCCGGGGAGTCGGCACCCTTCTCCACCGAGCCGGCGGCCGACGTGACCGCGTGTCCGCCGAACTGGTTGCGCAACGCCGCGATGACCTTCATGGCCGGGGAGTCGTCCTGCCGCGAGGCGAACCGGGAGAACAGCGCGGCCGTGATCACCGGCAGCGGCACGGCGTGGTCGACCGCCGCCTGCACCGTCCAGCGGCCCTCTCCGGAGTCCTGCGCGTAGCCACGGAGCTCCGACAGGTCGTCATCGACGTCCAGCGCGCGCACGAGCAGGTCGAGCAGCCAGGAGCGGATGACCGTGCCGCGCTGCCAGCTGGAGAACACCTCCGGCACGTTCTCGACGATGTCCGTGGCCATCAGCAGCTCCCAGCCCTCGGCGTAGGCCTGCATGAGCCCGTACTCGATGCCGTTGTGCACCATCTTGGCGAAGTGGCCCGCTCCCACGCTGCCGGCGTGGACGAAGCCGAAGTCGCCCTCCGGCTTGAGCGTGTCGAAGATCGGATGGACGCGGGCGACATGCTCCGCATCGCCGCCGACCATGAGGGCGTAGCCCTCGGTCAGGCCCCAGACGCCACCGCTCACGCCGCAGTCCAGGAAGCCGATTCCGGTCCCGGCGAGGTCCTGCGCGTGCCGCTGATCGTCGGTGTACCGGGAATTCCCGCCGTCGACGATGATGTCGCCGGGTGACAGCAGCTTTCCGAGCCGGTCCACCGTCTGGTACGTCGGCTCACCGGCCGGCACCATCACCCAGACCACGCGGGGAGCGGCCAGCTTCTCCACCAGCGCCTCGACAGTGTCGACGTCACCGACCCCGGGTGCGCGGTCGTAGCCGTAGACGGTGTGACCGCCGCGGCGAAGCCGCTCGGCCATGTTGCCGCCCATCTTGCCCAGACCGATCAGGCCGATCTCCACGGACGCCTCCTGTGCTCGCCTGGATGCTGTGAAACCAGTTCCGGTGTCGGGAACCGGACGTGATCGTGGCCGACGCTACCCGCGTCCCGCGCTCCGGCAACACAGCCTGGCCGGACAACGCATGTCAGCCGACTCTGCGCTCAACTGGACAACCGCACCGGCATCAGCAGGTAGCGGTACTCCTCGGAGGCGTCCTTGCCGGTGAGAACCGCCGGCTTGGTGGCCGTGGTGAACGCCAGCTGGGCCGTGTCCGAGTCGATGGCGTTGAGGCCGTCGAGCAGGTAGGCCGGGTTGAACGCGATGGTCATGTCCTCGCCGTCGAAGCCGGCGTCGAGGGACTCGGATGCCTGGGCGTCATCGCCGCCACCGGCCTCGAGCAGCAAGCCGTCCGCGGAGAAGCTGAGCCGGACCGGCGCGTTGCGGGACGCGACCAGCGAGACCCGCTTCACCGCCTCGGTCAGGGCAGCGGTGTCGACCGACGCTGTGGCGGCTGACTGCGCCGGCAGCAGGGAGCGGTACTTGGGGAACTCCCCGTCGAGCAGGCGGGTGGTGGTGCGGCGGTCGCCGCCCTGGAAACCGATCATCCCCTCACCGGCGGACCCCGTCGACAGGGCGAGGACGACCTCCGCGCCGGCGGTCAGCGAGCGCGCGGTCTCGGCGAGCGTGCGAGCCGGGACCAGTGCGGTCGCCGTTTGACCCGGCTGCTCCGGCTGCCAGCGCAACTCGCGCACGGCGAGGCGGTAGCGATCGGTCGCAGCGAGCGTGATCTTGTCGCCGTCGATCTCGACCCGGACACCGGTCAGCACGGGAAGCGTGTCGTCCCGGCCGGCGGCGATGGCGACCGAGCCGACGGCGGCGGCGAACGCGTCGGATCCGATGGTTCCGGTTGCCGTCGGCATCTCAGGCAGGGCCGGGTAGTCCTCCACCGGCATCGTGGGCAGGGCGAAGCGCGCGGAACCACACGAGATCGAGACCCGGGCTCCGTCGGTCGTGATGTCCACGGGCTGGGCGGGCAGGCTGCGGGTGATCTCAGCCAGCAGACGACCGGAGACCAGCGCCGTGCCCGCCTCGGTGGCGGTGACGTCGAGGCGGCCCTGGGCGGACACCTCGTAGTCGAATCCGGACACGCTCAGCTCGGAGCCGGTGACCTCGAGGCGCAGGCCGGCAAGTACGGGAACTGGTGGTCGGGCCGGCAAGGTGCGGGCGGTCCAGGCCACGGCATCGGCCAGAGCGTCTCGTTCGACCCGGAACCTCATGGCTTGCCTCCTCGGGCGGTTACCCCCAGAACGGCGGCACCCTCACTGTGGTTTGTCTTTTCTCTGTAGATAGACAGGTAAGCAGTCTTCATAGCCGGTGTGCGTGCTGTGGACACTGCGCGAAGCCGCAGGTGAAGCCGCGAAGCACCGCCCAGCCGGGGTGGGGATGCGTTGGGGAAGTTCGGGGCCGGATTACCCACATGCCGGCTGTTGGCCGGCGGACGTCCCCAGCAGATTTCCCGGCGTCCCCGGGCGTCCACAGAGTTGTCCCCAACCTGTGCACACAGCATCGGGGCGTCGTGCACCCCGTCGGAGGTGGACTGACCCGCTCCGTCGGCGGGCGCGTTCGTGGCACCCGCGACGGTGGTCGCCCGGGGAGAGCCGGCGGAGTTCATCCCTGCCGGGCCTGCGACTTGATGCGGTTGGTCAGCTCCGTGACCTGGTTGTAGATCTGGCGGCGTTCGGCCATCAGCGACCGGACTTTGCGGTCGGCGTGCATGACGGTCGTGTGATCCCGACCGCCGAACTGCTGGCCGATCTTCGGTAGCGACAGCGTGGTCAGTTCACGGCACAGGTACATGGAGATCTGGCGGGCGTTGACCAGGTGTCGGCTGCGTGAAGAGCCACACAGGTCCTCCATCGTGACCGCGAAGTACGAGGCGGTGGCCGCCATGATGGTCGCTGCGGTGATCTCCGGTCCGTCGGAGTCACGAATCAGGTCCTTCAGGACGATCTCCGCCAGGGCCAGATTGACGCCTTGCCGGTTCAGGCTGGCGAAGGCCGTGACCCGGATGAGTGCGCCCTCGAGTTCGCGGATGTTCGTTGCGATCTTGCTGGCGATGTACTCGAGCACTTCCGGCGGCGCGGCCAGCCGCTCCTGCGCCGCCTTCTTGCGCAGGATGGCGATGCGCGTCTCGAGATCCGGAGGCTGCACGTCGGTCATCAGCCCCCACTCGAAGCGGTTGCGCAACCGGTCTTCCAGGGTCGACAGCTGCTTGGGTGGCCGGTCCGAGCTGATCACGATCTGCTTGCTCGCGTTGTGCAGCGTGTTGAACGTGTGGAAGAACTCCTCCTGCGTGCGCTCCTTGTTCTCCAGGAACTGGATGTCGTCGACGAGCAGTACGTCTACGTCGCGGTACCGGCGCTGGAACGGCTGGGACTTGTCGTCGCGGATAGAGTTGATGAAGTCGTTGGTGAACTCCTCCGAGCTCACGTAGCGCACCCGGGCCGCCGGGAACAGCGCCCGGGTGTAATGCCCGATGGCGTGCAGCAGGTGGGTCTTGCCGAGGCCGGACTCGCCGTAGATGAACAGCGGGTTGTACGCCTTGGCCGGCGCCTCCGCCACCGCCACCGCGGCGGCGTGCGGGAACCGGTTGCTGTCGCCGATGACGAAGGACTCGAACAGGTACTTGGGATTGAGCCGGGTCGACTCCCCCGGCCGGGCCGGCGGCCGGCCGCTGGAGAACGGCGAGTCGTCGCCGGCCGGGAGCGGCGTCTCCAGCTCTTCGCGGTCGTAGTCCAAGTCCACGCGGAAAGCGCTGTCCCGGGATCCGCTGTCCCGGGATCCGCTGTCCGCAGAGCCGTAGTCCACCCGAAGATGGGCGTGAGCCGCATCGGAAGCCCCCGGTTCGACAGTGACGGCGACCCGGACGTCGCGGCCCAGCTCGGCCGACAGTGCCGCCACGATCATCGGGCGCAGGCGGGTCTCCAGAACTTCTTTCGCGAAGTCGTTGGGCGCCCCCAGTAGGGCGGTGTCCTCGATGAGGGCCAGCGGACGGGTCAGCTCGATCCAGACGCGCTGCTGGGGGGGAAGCTCACCGGCGAGGTCAGTGAGCGCACGGGCCCAGATCGCGGTCAGCTCGGTGGTGTTCAGCGAACTGTCGGGGGCCACGTTGGTCGAACTCCTTCTTCCGGCTGACCGGACGGAAGCCCGGGGATCTGCCCGTGCTCCGCACTGTTTGTGCTGGACGTGCGCAGCGGTCCGATCGACGCCGGACGGGAGCACTACGCGGAACGCACCTTGCCACGTCCTGGACGACTGTCCACACACTTCTCCACAGACTGGGGACATTGCGGCCCGGCCACCTCGACGGGCGGCGGACGTGGACGGTTTCGCGGAAGGTGCAGCGGCGGGGAAGACCGGCGATGGCGAACGCTAACAGCGACCGACGGGTCGGACAAGGCGCCCCCTACGACCGGGCTGTGGGGCTTTACCGATCAGTTGGCGGGCGGCAGGAGGCGGCGTCCACGCCAGTCCTGGCCGGTTACCGAGCCGGGCTGGCGCTGGTGGGCCGGTCGCTGCCCGACGGTCGGAGGGGCAGCGAGCGATGCCGTAAACTGACCGGAACTGATGTCCGCCGGAGTCTCTCCGGTGGCGCCGTGGGGCGCTCGGCCCCCGGACCCCGGTCGGCTTGGAGACGTTGACGTGAGCAAGCGCACCTTTCAACCGAACAACCGTCGCCGCGCGAAGACGCACGGCTTCCGGCTGCGCATGCGCACCCGTGCCGGCCGGGCGATCCTGGCCGGACGTCGCCGTAAGGGCCGCGCCGACCTCGCTGCCTGAGACGGGCGGGCCATGCTGCCTGCGGCGGCCCGCATGACGGCGTCCAGCGAGTTCGACACCACCGTTCGGCGCGGCATCCGTGCCGGACGGCCGGCGCTGGTCGTCCACTACCGTGCCGCGGCGCGTGATCCCCAGGAACGAGCTGGGGCGGGAAGCAGCCCCGTCGACGCGGCGGACGTCGGCTCTCCGCGCATCGGTTTCGTCGTCGGCAAGGTGGCCGGTGGTGCCGTTGTCCGTAACCGCATTCGACGCCGGCTCCGGCATCTCATGCGGGAGCGGCTCGAGCGGCTGCCCCCGGGCAGCGCCCTGGTGGTCCGTGCCTCGGCGGCCGCCGGTGAACGCAGTTCGGCCGAGCTGGCGCAGGAGCTGGACCAGCTGCTCGGCAAGGTGCTGCGGCGTGCTTCCGGGTCGCGGTCGTGAGGACCAGCCCCGATCATGGGAACGCGGACCGGACCGATGCCGACCACGCGGATGCCGATCGGAGCGATGCGGACCGGAGCGATGCGGACCGGAGCGATACCGAGCGGGCCGGCTGGGCCGTGGAAATCCTGCTGCTGCCACTGCGGTCCTACCGGTGGGTAAGCCCTTTGTTGCCTCAGCGCTGCCGGTTCTACCCCTCCTGCAGTGCGTACGCCATGACGGCGCTACGGCAGCATGGCGCGGCGCGCGGGAGCTGGCTCGTTCTTCGCCGGCTGGTGCGGTGCCAGCCATTCTGCGCAGGCGGCTACGACCCGGTACCTACGCCGGATAGATTGCTGTTCTAGGCGGCCGTCCGCCTCGTCGTCGAGTTTGGAGCGTTCGGGTGTCCTGGTTGTACGACCTGTTCTCCCCGCTCCCGCGGGCGATCGCCCAGATCGTGTTGTGGTTCCACTCCCTGCTGTCGCCCGTCTTCGGGGAGGACAGCGGCTGGGCCTGGGGCCTGTCGATCGTCTTGCTGACCATGACCATGCGCCTGCTGATGGTTCCGCTGTTCGTCAAGCAGATCAAGTCGCAACGCGCCATGCAGGTGCTTCAGCCGCAGCTCGCCGAGCTCCGCAAGAAGTACGGCAAGGACCGTGAGCGGCTGCAGCGCGAGACGATGAAGCTGTACAAGGACAACAACGCCAGCCTGTTCTCCGGCTGCCTCCCCCTGCTGCTGCAGATCCCGGTGTTCTTCGCGCTCTTCAGCGTGCTGAACGGGATTCGGGTCAAGGGTGGCGAGTTCGTCGCGCATGCGGGCATGAGCGCCGCCGAGGTTGAGAGCGCTGCCAACGCCCAGGTGTTCGGCGCGCCGATCGCCGCGGCCTTCAACGCCACCACCGAGAGGGTGCAGTTTCTGGGTGGCGACCTGACGACCGTGCGGATCGTTGCGGTGGTGATGACGGTGCTCATGGGCCTGAGCACCTACTGGACGCAGAAGCAGATGATGGCCCGTTCCAAGGCCTCGGGAGCGGCGGCGAGCAACCCGCAGTTCGAGATGCAGCAGAAGATCCTGCTGTACGTGCTACCGCTGTCGTTCATCTTTCTTGGGTTCAGCTTCCCGATCGGCGTCCTGCTGTACACGCTCACCACCAACATGTGGACGCTGGCGCAGCAGCACCTGGTGCTCTCGAGAATGCCGGAGCCTGGGAAGGCTTTGGTCACGACGGCTAGTCGGCCGGCCACCGCCGCGGGAGCGGCTGACGGGCGGACGGGGACCCAGGTGGCCGATCTCGCGCCAGACTCCGGCGCCATCGACGCGCCCACCCGCTCGCAGTCCCTCGGTCGGCAGGCTGCGGAGGCCAGGACGGGTGGACGGTCATCAAGTGGCGCCCGCGGCGGCGGGTCCACTGCGGCCAACCGGCGGGCTCCGTCCGGCAGCCGCGCCCGCAAGGGGAAGAATCGCCGCGGGGGCAGGCGGTAAGTCGCCGGTCCAGGCAGCAATCGACGGTTATCGATAGATCAGGGGTTCGTGGTGAGCGAGACTGACGGTTCGGCCCAGGACGATGCCGTACCCGGCGAGGACGACGACACGGGTAGGTCGACCGGTGTCGCCCTCCTTGAGCAGGAGGGTGAGATCGCCGCGGACTACCTGGAGGGATTGCTCGACATCGCCGACCTGGACGGCGATCTCGATCTGGATGTCGAAGGCGAGCGAGCCGTGGTGTCCATCGTCGGTACCGGGCTGAACGGTCTGGTCGGCCCGAACGGGGCGACGTTGGAAGCGCTGCAGGAGCTCACTCGCCTCGCTGTCCATCGCCAGACCGGCGTGCGTACCCGCCTCATGCTGGACATCGGTGGCCACCGGGCCAAGCGGCGGACGGCGCTCACCGAGCTGGGAGCCACGATTGGTCAACGAGTTAAGGAGTCGGGTAAGCGCGAGGCGCTGAGCCCCATGACCCCGTTCGAACGCAAGGTGGTCCACGACGCGGTCGCTTCGGTGGACGGCGTCCGCAGCGAGAGTGAGGGCGTCGAGCCTGAGCGCTACGTCGTCGTACTGCCTGCCTGATCTTGTCTTCTCTCCCGGTGGACACTCCGGATCAGGCTGCGTCGGTCTTCGGTGACCGGCTGCCGCTGGCCGAGCGTTACGCGGAACACTTGGCAACGGCAGGGGTTGAGCGCGGCCTCCTCGGTCCACGGGAGGTTCCCAACCTATGGCCACGCCACTTGTTCAACTGTGCGGCAGTCGCCGAGTTGATTCCGCAGGCTGAACCCCTCTCGGATGTCGGCTCGGGAGCCGGCCTGCCGGGGCTCGTGCTGGCGATTCGCCGGCCTGACATCGCTGTCACGCTGATCGAACCGTCGCTACGGCGAACCACGTTCCTCGATGAGGTGATCCGCGATCTCGGGTTGGCGGACCAGGTGACTGTGGTGCGGGCACGTGCCGAGGAGATTGCGGGACCCCGTCCGTTGGTGGTGGCGCGAGCCGTCGCCCCGCTGCAGAAGCTGGCCAAAAGTTGCTGGCACCTGCTCGGCCCGGGTGGCTTCCTGCTCGCCATGAAGGGCCGAACCGCTGCTGCGGAACTGGAGCGGGATCGGCCACACCTGCCCCGCGACGTGGCTAGCGCAGCGGTACTCAGCTGCGGACAGTTGGACTCACCCTTGTCAGCCACGGTGATCCGGGTCGGCCGACGGGTGCACGGGAGGGTGGCATGACGGGGAGCGCGAGCCGCCTAGGGTGGCCGATCCGAGTGAGTGAGTCAGCCTGGCGCAGCGACGGCCTCGGGTGGCCCGGTGTTTCACGTGAAAAAAGCGACGACGGAGCGCCCCTAGGGAGTGATCCCGCCGGCCCGCCGCAGGTCGGGGTCACGGCGGGTCTGCCCCAAGCCGCACCTTCTGACCCGGTTAGCAAGCCGCGCGCCGGTCTCGGCCAACCGTTGGATGACGAACGCAGCGCGCCGCCCGTTGCGGCGCATGACGACTCGGGCACGACGGCGCCAGCAGCAAAAAGTGAACCGCTTCCAGCGGCTGGCGCTGACGACCCGAGCGTTGAAGGGGCCGCACCAGCGCCACCTGGCCCAGCCGCGCCCGCGGCCGGGGTTCCACCGGTCAATGTGCCCAAGGACATGGCTCGGGCCAGCCACAACGGCCAACCCGGCGCGATCAGTGGATCCGCGCTCGCAGCCGGAACTGAAGCTAACCCGTCGCCCCCGGACGGCGCTCCCGCCGGGGGATCTCCTGCACTTCCTGGCCCCGGGTCGACAGCAGACGTCTCGTCGGCGATTCCGTCCGGGAGACGGAACCGCCATGCAGCAGCGTGCGAAGGGGCCCCCTCTGCGGCTGCCATCGTTGCGCCCCCGGCCGACGAACAACGACCAGCCGACCCCGTCGGCGCCGATGCGGCACTGGCGAGCCCCGGATCAATGGCTGAGCCATCGAGGGGTGGAACTCCTACGAGCGCCACGGCCGACCTTGACGCAGCTGCCGGCACAGCCCACCAGCCCGCGACCCGGGATGTCGGTTCGCTGAAGGACCTCACGACCGTGCCAGCCGCCGGCGATGACGCGGACGGTGAAGCCCCGCGTGCGACGGATCTGGCGCCTGCCTCGCCACCTGTGTTCCGGGCATCTCTTTCGCCCGACTCGGGCGACTCCACCGCCGCTTGTGTCGCCACCGGTCCCTCCGCAACCGGACAGAACGGAAAGACCGTGCACGTTTCACGTGAAACATCCGGTCGCCCGTCGAACACGTTCCCCAGGCCAGCAGCGCCGCGGGTAATGGCGGTGGCGAACCAGAAGGGTGGCGTCGGGAAGACCACCACGACGGTCAACGTCGCCGCGGCGCTGGCGCTGCACGGGCTACGCGTGCTGGTGGTCGACCTGGACCCGCAGGGGAACGCGTCGACCGGCCTGTCCGTCCCGCACCAGTCGGGCGTGCCGTCCGTCTACGACGTGTTGCTGGGAAATCGCCCGCTGGCCGAGGTCGTTGCTCCGGCGCCTGAGATCCCAGGCCTCTTCTGTGCGCCGGCGACGATTGATCTCGCCGGTGCCGAGATCGAGCTGGTGTCCATGGTGGCGCGCGAATTCCGACTGCAGCGGGCACTCCGCGAGGTGCTCGAGTCAACAGACGGCCCGGGCTTCGACTACGTGTTCATCGACTGCCCGCCGTCGCTGGGGCTCCTCACTTTGAATGCGTTGGTGGCGGCCCGGGAGCTGCTGATCCCCATCCAGTGCGAGTACTACGCCCTTGAGGGCCTCGGGCAGCTGCTCAGCAACGTCGACCTGGTTCGGGCGCACCTCAACGCGTCCCTGGAAGTCAGCACCATCCTGCTGACCATGTATGACGGACGAACTCGGCTTGCAGATCAGGTGGCGGCGGAAGTGCGCAGCCACTTCACCGACCGCGTGTTGCGCACCGTGGTCCCGCGCAGTGTGCGAATCTCCGAGGCGCCAGGGTTCGGCCAGTCCGTGTTGACGTACGACCCCTCGTCACGGGGAGCCGTCTCGTACCTGGCAGCAGCACAGGAGATTGCTGAACGCGGTACGCGAGCCGTGTCGGCCGGAACGTAGGAGGAGCATGAGCGCGCGACGCGGTGGGCTGGGCCGGGGACTCGGAGCGCTGATTCCGACCGCACCCGTCGACAGCGCCGGTGGAACCAGCCCGGCGGACGTTTTCGTCAACGGTGGAACTGGCTCCGCCCTCGGCGTCAGCTACGGCGAGCTGCCCGTCGACGCGATCCGCCCGAACCCCAAACAACCGCGAAGCGTCTTCGACGAGGACGCCCTGCTGGAGCTGGCGGCGTCCATCAGCGAGGTCGGGCTGCTCCAGCCCGTCGTGGTGCGCGAGTACGCGCCGGGGTCCTTTGAGCTCGTCATGGGCGAGCGACGCTGGCGCGCCAGCCAAATCGCCGGCTTGAGCCATATTCCCGCGCTCATCCGCTCGACGGCCGATGACGACATGCTCCGGGACGCCTTGCTGGAGAACCTGCACCGCGAACAGCTCAACCCGCTGGAAGAGGCGGCGGCGTACTCCCAGCTGCTGGAAGACTTCGGCGCCACCCATGAGGAGCTGGCCCGGCGCATTGGGCGGTCCCGGTCCGCGATCACGAACACGATCCGCCTGCTGAACTTGCCGCCGGCCGTGCAGCGACGTGTCGCCGCCGGTGTGCTTTCCGCCGGGCATGCGCGCGCGCTGCTCGCCGTGGAGAACCCGGAGCAGGCGGAGCGGCTGGCGGAGCGCATCGTCGCCGAGGGGTTGTCGGTTCGGGCCGTCGAGGAGCTGATCGCCGTCGGCGAGCCGAGCGTGGCCCGGCCTCGCGCACGTTCGGCCGCCACACCGCAACCGCATCTGGACGAGCTGGCCGGTAGGTTGTCGGACTACTTCGACACGCGGGTGCGGGTTCAGATGGGTCGCCGCCGCGGAAAGCTCGTCGTCGAGTTCGGGTCGCTGGACGACCTGGACCGCATCCTGCAGGGCATGGTGCCGGATCTGCCGCGCCAAGATCCGGAGCCCGCCGCCGCCGGGTAGTGAGGCGGGGCGGTCGCAGGTCGGTTTCGCCGGCCACGGCGGCGCCAGGCAGGGACCGGTAGCTCCTGGAGCGGTCCAGGTTCGCGGTAGCGCCCCGACCAGTCCACCCACGCCGCTGCGTAGTCGCCGGCTGGAGTGTCAGGCTGCAATGGCTCGCTGCGACGGAAGGTCTAGTCCGCCGCTGGCGGGCGGTCGCTGATCGGCCAAAGCTGGCCCACGCGGCGACACGCCCGGGGTGGCGTGACGGTCCTTGGCCATGGTCCGTGTGTCTGGTGGTGGAGGACCGGCCTACGCGTCTGTACGGTGCCGTTCTCCGGCTGGACCAAGACGTTCACCGGCCCCGGCTCCGCCGCCATCGTGCACGGCTCACCTTCGGCGGGCCCGTCATCAAGACCGGCACCGGCGTCTGCCACCCTGGGCCAACGGGCGACTGCTTGACCGACGTCCCTACAGTGAAGGCTCATGGGCGGGGCCGCTGGTGGGTGCTCTGCAGCTGCCACTGCGGCGTTGGTGCGCGAACGTGGCCTAACCTCGGTGACGATGCCGAGGTCAGGGACCGGGCCGACAGCCCTCTCGCGAGGCTCTCCGACGTGCTCGAGGCCTACGCGCAGATTTCACAGAATCACCACGGCGGCGACCTCGCCGCCGTGCTGCACCGCGGCCAGCACGTCGCCCACGCCCAGCAGCAGCTGCACGCTCTTTTACGTGACCTCCTCGCCGAAAGCGCCGCGGCAGGGGCTGTGCGGGACGACATCGCACCCGACGAGCTCGCCGCCTACTGCCTGCATGCCCTGTCCGCGGCCGGCTCCCTACCGTCGAAGGCCGCCGCTCAACGGCTCGTCACCGTCACGCTCGCCGGGCTTCGTGCCTGCGGCTGACGCCGGGCCAGCCCAAGACCCCGCACCCAACCTCGCCCCTGTGGCGAGGTCGGGTTGACACACTGAGCGGGTCCTGCGCAGCTCCCCGGTCAGTCCACCTGTGCTGGCCGCGCAGTATGCGGCTACCGGCGAGCTGCCGCCGTCAGAAGCAGGTCTCGGCATACGCCGCCGAGATCCAGCCCGGCCGCCGTCACCGCCATCGGCAGCATGCTGGTTTCCGTGAGCCCCGGCGCCACGTTGACCTCGAGCACGTGCACCGCACCGGCTTCGTCGATGATCAGATCAGTGCGGGACAGGTCGCGCAGCCCCAGCGCGCTATGGGCCTGTACCGCGATGTCGGCCGCCCGTCGCGCCACGTCCTCACTCAGCCTCGCGGGTGTGAAGTACTCCGTAGCCCCGGCGGTGTAGCGAGCGGCGTAGTCAAAAACGCCGTCGACCGGTACCACCTCGACCGCCGGGAGCGCCTGTGGGCCCGCTGGCCCGTCCAGCACGGTGATGGCGACCTCGGCACCGGCGACGAAGGCCTCGACAAGCGCGACGTCACCGTAGGAGAAGCAGTGCACCATGGCGCCCGGCAGCTCAGCGGCATCCCGCACGATCGACACGCCAAGCGCCGATCCGCCGCGGGCAGGCTTGACGATCAGCGGCAGACCGAGATGCTCGACGATACGGGCGAGCACCGCGTTCGCTCCAAGCTCTCGGAACACCGCGTGCGGCAGAGCGACGTCACGGGGGGTGGCGATTCCGGCCCGGCGCAGGACGGCCTTGGCGCAGGTCTTGTCGAAGGCGAGGCGGCAGGCGTCCGGGGTCGATCCGACATACGGAACCCGAGCGAGATCGAGAACGTCGCGAATGGCACCGTCCTCGCCGGCGGCACCGTGCAGGGCGATGAACACCGCCGATGGGCGGTCCGCCACCAGGCGGGACAGCAGGTCGGCGTCAACGTCCAACACCTGGACGTCGATGCCGGAGCTCCGCAGAGCCTCGGCGACCTGTTCCCCCGAGTGCAGCGAGACTTCCCGCTCGTAGGACAGTCCACCCGCGAGGATGATGACGCTGCCCAGCTCCGGCACGGTGGCTCCTGTCGGCTCGAACGGACGGACGAAGCGGCGCGAGGACGTCAGCCGGGTAGCTGACGGGGTGCCGCGGCGGGCGGCGCGATGTGACCCGGTAGCAGGTCGCGACCGGCCGCGTGGTGACCGACCGGGCCGAAGGTCCGCAGCAGCTCGGCTTCCTCCTCGAGAACCAGGGCGAGCCGCCGAATGCCCTCGCGGATGCGCTCGGGCGTGGGGTAGCAGTAGGACAGCCGCATGTGCTGGTGCCCGGTGCCGTCCGCGAAGAACGCCGAGCCGGGTACGAAGGCAACACGACCGGCGACGGCGCGCGGCAGCATCTCTTTGGCGTCCAGCCCCTCCGGCAGGGTGGCCCAGACGTAGAAGCCACCCTTCGGCACGGTCCAGGTACAGCTGGGCATCAGCTGGGTGAGTGCGCCCAGCATCGCGTCTCGACGCTCCCGGTACAGCTCGCGGAAGGCCTTCACCTGGTCCTGCCAGGGTTGGCTGCTGAGGTAGTCGGCGACGGCGAACTGGGTGAAGTTCGGGGGACATAGCACGCCCGCTTCGCTGGCCAGGATCAGCTTCTCCCGGACGCCGCGCGGCGCCAGCGCCCAGCCGACCCGCAGCCCCGGGGCGATCGTCTTGGAGAACGAACCCAGGTAGATGACGCCCTCGGCCGCGAGTGACCGCAGGGCGGGATAGATCTCGCCGTCGAAGCCGAGCAGACCGTACGGATTGTCCTCGAGCACCAGGAGCTCGGCGGACTGGCAGATCTCCAGGATCTCGGTCCGCCGCTGCACGCTCAGCGTGACGCCAGCGGGGTTGTGGAAGTTGGGGACCGTGTACAGGAACTTGGCCCGCTTACCGGATGCGGCCACCGCAGCCAGCGCCTGCCGCAGGCCTTCCGGCACCAAGCCGTCATCGTCCATCGGGACGTGCACCACGTTCGCCTGATAAGCGGTGAAGGTACCCAGCGCCCCGACGTAGGACGGGCCCTCGGCGAGCACGACGTCGCCCGGATCCAGGAAGACCCGCGCCATCAGATCCAGCGCCTGCTGCGAACCGACCGTGACGACGACATCGTCCGGCACGGCGGAGATGCCCTCCAGGGCCATCACCCCGCAGATCAGCTCGCGAAGCCGCCGGTCACCCTGGCCCGCGCCGTACTGCAGCGCCGCCGCCCCACGGGTTGTCATCATCTGCTGCAGCATGGCGCCGACGGCGTCCATGGACAGGGCCGCGGTGAACGGCATCCCACCCGCCAGCGAGACGACTTCCGGCCGGGTGGCGACGGCGAACAGCGCGCGGATCTCGGAAGCCGTCATTCCGGACACGCGGGCCGCATACCGGTCGATATGGGGGTCCAGCCGGGTGCCGGTGGACGGCGCGACCCCGGCCGCCCCGCCCGAATTGCCAGAGGTGGCGGACAGCTGACGGGGGCCTGGCCGATCAAGAGACACCGGCGCTCCTTCCCGTCAGCGGTCCTTAGAGGTTACCCTGCGCAGCGGTCCGATCTACGGACGAGCATGGACGCGAACAGGGGGGCTCGGGTGTCTCGCCGCCTGGCCAACGTGACGCTCGACAACCTGGACGACTTGCCCCGCCGGTGCCGGCAGTGCACCTTCTGGGAGCTCGATCCGGTGGCCCAGGAGCGGGCGGCCGCCGCCGGCGACACCGCTCTGGAGAAAGAGGCGTGGATCTCCGCGACCCTGCTCGAGTGGGGTAGCTGCGGCAAGATCCTGTACGTCGACAACGTGCCGGCCGGGTTCGTGCTCTACGCGCCACCGGCCTACGTGCCGCGGTCCGTCGCGTTTCCGACCAGCCCGGTCAGCCCGGATGCCGTCCTGCTGATGACCGCTCATCTACTGCCGGACTTCGCCGGCAGTGGCTTGGGGCGGATGCTCGTGCAGGGCGTGGCGAAGGATCTGATGCGCCGCGGTGTCCGGGCCATCGAATGCTTCGGGGACCTCAACTGGCAGGAGCCTCGGTGCGTGGTGCCGGCCGACTACCTGCTCGCGGTTGGGTTCAAGACGGTCCGGCCGCATCCACGCTGGCCCCGGCTGCGGCTGGAGCTGAAGAGCGCCGCGTCCTGGCGTGAGGACGTCGAGGTGGCCCTGGAACGGTTGCTGAGCTCCATCGGCCCTGAGCCGTCGCTGCGGGGCGTCTGACCGTGGCTGTCGGCCGCTGACGGACCGGGGCGTCGGGGGTTCGCGCGCCGGATCACTGTGAGGCGTCGGCCAAGTGCGCGCACAGCCGAGCGACAACGTCAGCGAGGGCCCGCCGGACGGCCGCGGGTCCGTGACCGTTCCGTCCTGATCCACGGCGGCACGAGGAACGGGCACGTTCACGCACAGCTCGTCCACAAGCTGTGCGTCGGTGAAACGGAGGACCGTCCGCAAGGACTCATGCGCCCTGCCGGCGCGCCCCGATGCCGCCACATTGACCCATATCGCCGGCTTCCCGACGATCTCCATCCCGCCGACCGTCCAGTCCAGTGCGTTCTTCAACGAGCCGGGCAGCGCTGCCGCGTACTCGGGGGTGCAGAAGATGAGGGCGTCGGCCTCAGCGATCGCGGAGCGGAGTTCGGCCACCGCAGGGTGAAGGGTGTCCCCGTCGTCGTCGGGGTTGAAGTGCGGCAAGGAAGCGAGCGCGTCGTACGTCGACATCTCGACACCGTCGGGCGCGGACTGCGACATCGTGGCGAGCGCCGCGGCGTTGCTCGAGCCCCTGCGCAGGCTTCCGCAGATCAGCAGAAGGTTCATGCGCGCACGCTAGCGGTGCCGGCAATGCCCCGTGGCGCGGACCGTGCCAGCGGAACTCCGGCCGCGCGGCATCTTCTGACCCTCGCAGCAGTAGTGCCCCGCCGCGCAGGGGCGCGACGGGGCACTACAGAAGTGGCAGCCGGTGCGGTGAGCCGGCGAGCGTTCCGCGGCGTTCTAGAGGTAGGCCTCGAGGTCACGCAGCAGGACGGCCTTCGGCTTGGCGCCGACGATGTTCTTCACGACCTTGCCGCCGGAGAAGACCGACATCGTCGGAATGGACATGATCTGGTACTGACGAGCGACCTCGGGGTTCTCGTCGATGTTGATCTTCGCCACCGTGATCTTGTCGGCGTGCTCAGCCGCGATCTCTTCGAGCACCGGGGCGACCATCTTGCACGGCCCGCACCACTCGGCCCAGAAGTCGACCAGAACCGGCTTGTCGCTCGCCAGCACGTCGGTCGAGAAGCTCGAATCGGTCACGGTCTTGGTGGCGGCACCCACAGTGGTCCTCCGGTCGTCGGGTCGGCCCGGTCGTCGGGTCGGCGGTCGTCGGGTCGGCGTTTGCGCGTCCGCGCTCAGCAGATCGGTAACAGCAACAAGGCGTGGCCCTGGGCGGGCATTCCCCCATGGCATCGCACTCGGCCAATGCCGGGCAGGGCACTTACAGCAGTGCCGGCGTCTCGTGTTCCAGCAGGTACCGCTCGGCGTCAAGGGCCGCCGCGCAGCCGGTGCCGGCCGAGGTGATCGCCTGCCGGTAGGTGTGGTCCACCAGGTCGCCGCAGGCGAAGACACCGGCGAGATTGGTCCGGGTGGAGGGGGAATCCACCAGCACGTAGCCCGCCTCGTCCAGGTGTACCTGGCCGCGGAACAGCGAGCTGTTGGGGTCGTGGCCGATCGCGAGGAACATGCCGGTGACGTCCAGGGTGCTGGGCTCTCCGGACTTGAGATTGCGTAGCGCGATGCCGCTCACCTTGTCCTCGCCGAGCACGTCGACGACCTCGCTGTCCCAGGCGAAACGGATCTTGTCGTTGCTGAACGCGCGGGCCTGCATGATCTTGGAGGCGCGCAGGGTGTCGCGGCGGTGGATGACCGTGACCGAGTTCGCGAAGCGGGTCAGGAACACCGCCTCCTCCATGGCACTGTCGCCGCCGCCGACGACGGCGATGTCGTGGCCACGGAAAAAGAAGCCGTCGCAGGTGGCGCAGGCGGACACGCCGTGGCCGAGCAGCCGCTCCTCGTTCGCCAGCCCCAGGAGCCGCCACTGCGACCCGGTGGCCAGGATGGCGGTACGCGCGCCGTACTCCGCGGCACCCACCTTGACGATCTTCAGCAGGCCGGTGAGGTCGACCTCGGTGACGTCATCGGTGACGAACTCGGTGCCGAACTTGGCAGCCTGCTTGCGCATGCTCTCCATCAGCTCGGGGCCCATGACGCCGTCCGGCCAGCCGGGGAAGTTCTCCACGTCGGTGGTGTTCATCAGTGCGCCACCGGCCGTCACGCCCTCGATCAGCAGCGGCTGCAGATTGGCCCGGGCCGCGTAGACGGCGGCGGTGTAGCCGGCCGGGCCGGACCCGATGATGACGATGTCCCGGACTTCCGTGCTGCTCACATGCATCCCCTCGATCGCCCGAACAGTCCCCGCTTCGATAACGGAGCAACATCACTCACTATCGGCTCGATTCCCCCGCGTTCTTGAGAGTGGAGGGCCGCAGCCCGGCCGTTCAACCCCGATCAGGACCGCAGGGCCCTCCGGCCCAACCGGCCGCGGAGCACGCCGAGCACCTCGGCGACCTCCGGCACCCGCACGCGCCCCGCGCACCAGGGGAACAGAGCAGCGGCCAGCGGTAGCCCGAGAGCCAGCCCCGCCCCCGCAGCCGCCGGCCCGGGGTCCAGGTGGGTGAACACCCAGTACGCGAGTGCCGCGCCCAGCACGGTGCCCGGCACCGCTGCCACGGCCAGCCGGACGTAGGTACGCAGGACCGTTCTCTGGGGCGCCGGCGGAAACCGGCGCCGGAGCACGGCCGTGACGATCGCCAGTCCGGCGGCATACGACGTCGCGTGCGCCACCGCCAGACCGACCACCCTGTGCTGCTCCGGAAGGCCGGCGATCAGCGCCAGCGCGGCCAGCACGTTTACCGCATTGACCGCCACATTGGTCAGCGCCGGCGAGCGGGTGTCGCGCTGGGCGTAGAACGCGCGGAGCGTCAGCTGGAACGCCGAGAACGGCACGAGACCGACGGCGAAGCCGGACAGCACGAGCCCGATGGTTCGGGCCTCCGCCAGCTGCACCTCACCGTGTGCGAAGATCAACGTTCCGATCAGCGGTCCGAGCGCGATCAGCACAGCCGCGGCGGGAACCAGGATCACACCGGCCAGCCGAAGACCGCTGGCCAGGTCCTCACGCAGCTCGGCCAGCTGGCCGGCCACCGCGTGCCTGCTCATCTGGGGCATCAGCGCCGTGATCACTGAGACCGCCACCACCGCGTGCGGCAGCGAGAAGAGCATGAACGCGTTGAAGTACGTGGTGAAGCTGTAGGCCTGCTCGGCCAGCCGGACGATCACGACGTAGCCCAGCTGGTTCGCGACCACGTACAGCAGCACCCAGCCGGCCAGCCGGCCGGCGGACCGCAGCCCCATGCCGCGGACGTCGAGGCGCGGCCGGTAGCGGAACCCGGCGCGGCGCAGCGAGGGGACCAGCGCGAACGTCTGGACGGCGATGCCCAGCGTCGTCCCGCCGCCGAGCACCAGGATCTGCGCCGTCGTCATGAGCGAGCCGTCGGTCGGCTCCGGCAACAGGCCGTAGACGACGGCGCTGGCGATCACGACCAGGTTGTTCAGTACCGGCGCCCACATCGGTGCCCCGAAGCTGCCGCGGGTGTTCAGGATTGCGCCGAGCGTGGCCCCGACCCCGTACAGCAGGATCTGCGGCAGCAGCAGGCGGGCGAACGTGGTCATCAGCTGTCCGTGCTCGCCGCGCTGGCCGCCGTACAACGACGTGAGCAGCGGAGCGGCAAAGACAGCCAGGACCGTGACGAAGCCCAGCGACAAGGCTACGAGCGTGAGCAGCCGGGCGGCGTACGCCTCACCCCGGTCCTCGTCGGTAGCGGCCGCCTGCACCAAGAGCGGCACCACCACGCTCGTGAGCACCCCGCCGAGCAGGAGCTCGTACAGGATATTGGGCAGGACGTTCGCGATGTTGTAGGTGTCCGCCAGCGAGGTGGTACCGAGGACGAACGCGAGGACCGCGACCCGCAGGAATCCGGTGGCCCGGGAGGCCAACGTGCCCAGTGCCATCAGCCGGCTGGATCGGATGACCTGCTGATCGACCTCGCCCGCGGCCGAGGACGCCTGCGGGGCCTGCGGGGCCCGCGGGGTGTGCGGGGACTGCCGGGCGGGGGGGTCGCTCACGGCGTGCTCCGCGAGGTGACGCTCCAGATGCGACGGGCCATGCGCACCGCCACTGCAATCAGGAGGACGGCGAAGGCGCCACCGGTGATGCCGCGGGCGAGCGAGCCTGCCTCGGTCGACCGCAGCAGAATGCGCACCGGCGGCGTGTAGAGCTCGCCGCCCGGGGTGAACAGACTGGCCTCGACCGGGAACAACCCATCGCTGCGGAACTCGTAGTCCACCTCGAACTGGCGCTGCTCACCCGCCTCGATGCGCTGCACCGGCAGCCGGCTGGACTTCAGCCGCTTGGACTCCAGGCGCAGCTGGATCACGACGGCCGTGTTCATGTCGTTCGCGACGGTGACCGGAATCCGGCCCGATCGACTGGTCAGCGTCACCCGGCCACTCGTGGCGACCCGCACCTTGCCTTTGAGCTCCTGCAGGCGACCGGACGCGACCCCGAGCGCGTCACTGCGAGCGGCTGCCCGGCCCCGCAGGGCGGACGACTCCAGCCGGAACAGGACCCGATCCAGTGCTGTCGCCGGCTCGAAGCTGGGATCGACCACCACGTCGTGGACCTGATCCACACCGGCCCGGAAGGTCCGCACCTCGCTGAGGTACCGGCCGGGAAGTTCCTGGTCGGTCGCCGACGCCGGGTAGACCAGGCTCCCGGACTGGGCGGGCGCGGCGCCCGCCAGCTCTGGTACGAGCGCGGGGCGCAGCCACGGAACAGTGACGGTGTCCCGCAGCAGACCGGCGGCGAATGCCGGCGCCGGGTTCCAGTCGCGGGGCGGCGTGATCAGCAGGGGCCGCGGTGTGCTCGGCCGCTCCAGCGCCCGCAGGTAGGTCTCGGCCAGGAACCGCTGCTCGGCGAGCCGGGAGACGCCGGCCGCGTCCGGCTCCGCTCCGGCCGCGACGACGGCGTCGAGGGTGGCGTCACTGACCACCGCTCGGAGCGCGACGCGGCTGCCGCGCACCTCCGCCGCAGCGCCAGGCGTGTAGTTCAACGACCCCTGCGGCGCGATGGAGCGCCCCGACAGCACCAGCGTGTCGGCGGCCAGCGGCAACCCTGCCAGCGCGTCCACCGTCTGCTCGTTGATCAGCCCGTCGGCGGGCCAGATCAACCCCGTCACGGGGTCGGACCCCAACGCACCCCGGAACACGTCCTGCCCCAGACGCACGGCTTGTCCGATGTCCCGGTCCATCCCCGCCCGGGTGAGCGCGACCAGATCCGGGTCGCCGTACGGCAGGGCGAAGATCGCCCGGCCGTCCTTCGCCGACCGCAGGTCGTCCAGCCAGGCGGAGGCGGGGCGGGTCCGAGACGCACCGGCGGACCCCGTGCCTCCTTCGCCTCCCACTCCTGTCTGGCCGCCGGTGGACCTCTCCTGCGCGGCGAGCTTCCCGATAGCGTCCAGCAAGGCTGGGTCGACGGCGAGAGTCAAGGGGGCAGCGCGCCCGCTGGTCGTGAAGGTCTGAGCGGCCGTCAGCAGGGTGCGCAGCCGTCCGTTCGGCCCCACGTCGTCGGCAAGTGCGGCCGGCGGCCCGTCCCCGGCACCGAGCTGAATGGGTCCGGAAGTCAGTGGCCACACCCAGCCGACCGGCGTCCGGGACAGGTCGAGCTCACCGCCGACCAGCGGCAACGGCGTCCGGGTCCGCCCCGCCACCGTGGCGCCGTCCTCCCCGTGGGTGCGGGCCTCGATCCCGAACGGGTACACGCCCGAGCGGCGCAGCTCCAGTGCGCTGACCGGAGCGCGCAGGGAGAAGCGGACGGTGGCACCGGCCGGCAGCGCGGAAGCCACGGGGATCTCACTGTCCGGAACGGTGTGACCGAAGGAGCCGGACGCGCTGCCGAAGGCCGCCAGTCGGGTGCGGCTGGACAGCGGCACAGATGACACCCGTAGCCGCACGTGCACGTCCGTCGCGGCGGTGCCCGTCGTATTGCGGACGCTTCCGGACAGGGTCAGCACGTCGGCCGGTCGGGGGGCGCGAGGCTCCAGCCGGTCGATGGTGATCTCGAGCGGCAGTGCCTGATTGCGACCGAACGCCGGTACGGACGGCGCCACGGTGGCAGCGGGTGCGGCAGGTGGGATGGCGGTATCCGTCGTGGCGGCGCGGGCGGAGCCCGGTCCGACGAGCGGCATGGGCGCCGGCACTGATGGCAGCAGCACTGGGACCAGCAGCACCGGAAGCAGCAGCACTGGGAGCAGCAGCGCCAGGATGGCGGTCAGGGTGAGCAGGCTACGGGCGACCGGGCGCTCCGCCGGGTGCGGCGGACGTAGCCCAGCCGGCGCGATCACGCGCTGTCCGCCAGGAGTTGCGGTAGGCGGTCGAGCAGGCGTCGTTCGTCGGCGTAGGCCAGCCGCCGTGGCAGCTCCTCCAGCGGAACCCACGCCACCTCGCTGACCTCAACATCCTCGTCGCTGAGGTCACCTCCCTCGGCGAGCAGCAGGAAGTGGTGCACCGTCTTGTGCACCCGGCGGTCCTCGACGACGAACCAGAAATCGATGGTGCCCAGCCGCCCGACCACCCGACCGGAGATGCCGGTCTCCTCCGCGACCTCGCGGACGGCTGTGTCCTCCGCGGACTCACCGGCCTCGATGTGACCCTTGGGAAGGGACCACAGCAGCCGGCCACGCCGGTCGAGCCGGCCGATCAGCGCTCCGCTGGCGCCGGGGCCCGCGCGGTCCAGCACCAGGCCACCCGCGGAGATCTCCTCGACGCGCCGGAGCGGCCGGCGGCGGGGTGGGCGGATGGCGGGCATCTCCCGATCGTAAGTGAGGGCCTGGGAGCGGATGCCCGTGCTGGTCGTGCGGCACGCGGATCCGGGCCGGGAAGGCGGGGAAGGCCCGGCAAGGCCGGCAAGGCCGGACCTCAGTCCGCGCCGCTCCCCACGGACAGGGTCGGCTGGCGTGGGCCGGCCTGCTGGCGTCCGCGCGGAAGCGCCCCCTGCTGGGACGATCCGTGCGGAGAAGACCCGTGCTCCGAGCTCCCCGGCTGACGTCCGGCGGCCCCGTCGCTCGCCAACTGCAGCGTGCGGTCCGGGTCGGGGTAGACGGCGGTCGCGCTGGCCGCCCGGAACGCCACCCACACGGTGGGGTCGGACTCCGAAAGATCACCGACCGCCGCCCCGTTGACGGCGAGCAGATGCGTCGCGGCGATGCCCAGACCCGTGCCGCAGTCTCCGGTGGGCGCGTACACCACGTCAGCGGTGGTGATGCTGGAGTCGGCCAGCAACGTGACCGACGCCGGCAGCAACAGCGGGGCAACGAGCGAGGCCGCGTAGTCCGTGATGGCGTTGACCCGCAGGGCGGAGGCAGGCGCGAGTGACGGACGGCCGACAGCGGCCCGCACCTGGCTCAGGGAGGGCAGCCTTCCGGCGGAGGTGATGGTTGCCACCAGCTCCGTTCCGGCATCGAACATGGAGACGACGAGGCATTGCGCGGGGGACATGTCGAGGACGTCGGGAAGCTCGGCGGCGTGCAGGACTGGTCGCGGCAGCCGGACGATCTCATGCGGGACGTCCCGGGCGAGCAGGTCCCGGTGGATGTCGAGCGGACCCTTCACGGGAGCCTGCACTCCCTGACCGGTCTGGCCATGCGCCCGTCCGTTCCGTCGAGTGCACTCAGGGTAAGTGGGACGTCACGCCACAGCAATAAGCGTTGCACGTGCAAGCACCGTAGGGCGCGGATGCCGATATGCCCCACGGCGGACGCCGGTGGACGCGGCCTCCGCGCCTCCCGGGCCGTCGGGTAGCGGCGGATACTCTTCGATGTCGTGTCCTCCTCGTCCCCGGCAGCGCCGCGCTCGACCGTCAAGCTGACGGCCACGCCAGCCGCGTCCGGCAGCAGACTGACCGCCGCGCAGCTGCAGGCAGTCACGTCGCTGCTGTCCGTTCCTGCGCTGGCGGACGAGCTGGGGGAGCGCTTCGCGGCCGCGGGTCGGGCGTTGCATCTGGTGGGCGGGTCGGTGCGGGACGCGCTGCTGGGTGCTGTCAGCGACGACCTCGACTTCGCCACTGACGCGCCGCCGGAGGTGGTGCTGCAGCTGGTGGACGACTGGGCCGAGACCACGTGGAAGACCGGCATCACCTTCGGCACCGTCGGGGTGTTCAAGCGCGGCATGCGGCTGGAGATCACCACGTACCGCACCGAGGCGTACGTCGCGACGTCCCGCCAGCCGGAGGTCCGTTTCGGCACCTCGCTGGCCGAGGACCTGAGCCGCCGTGACTTCACCGTCAACGCGATGGCCGTCGCCGTGCCGTCGCACGAGTTCGTCGACCTCTATAACGGCGTGCGGGATCTGGCGGCCCGGACGCTGCGGACGCCCGGCTCCGCGGAGCAGTCGTTCTCGGACGACCCGCTGCGGATGCTGCGGGCGGCCCGGTTCGCCGCGAGCCTCGGATTCACGGTGGCGCCCGAGGTGGTCGAGGTGATGTCCGCCATGGCCGACCGGCTGCACATCATCTCCGCGGAGCGCAAGCGCGACGAGCTGACGAAACTGATCTGCGCGGCCGACCCGCGCCGTGGCCTCGCCCTGCTCGTCGACACCGGCCTGGCCGACGCCGTCCTGCCCGAGCTGCCCAAGCTACGGCTCACGCAGGACGAGCACCACCGGCACAAGGACGTGTACGAGCACACGCTCATCGTGCTCGAGCAGGCCATCGGGCTGGAGACGGACGGGCCGGACCTCGTGCTGCGGCTCGCGGCGCTGCTGCACGACATCGGCAAGCCCAAGACCCGCTCGTTCGAGCCCGGTGGCCGGGTCTCGTTCCACCACCACGAGGTGGTCGGCCGGGACATGGCCCGGGCCCGGCTGTCGGCGCTGCACTACCCCAAGGCCGTGGTCGAGGACGTCGCCCGGCTGGTGGAGCTGCACCTGCGGTTCCACGGCTACGGCGGCGGAAAGTGGACCGACGCCGCGGTGCGCCGGTACGTCCGTGACGCCGGCCCGCTGCTCGATCGGCTGCATGCGCTGGTGCGCTCGGACTGCACCACGCGCAACAAACGGAAGGCCGCGGCGCTGGCCCGCTCCTACGACGCCCTGGTCGAGCGCATCGACCGGCTCGCCGCCGAGGAAGACCTCGCCAGCCTGCGCCCGGACCTGGACGGCACCGAGATCATGGAGCTGCTCGGGCTGCCGCCCGGCCGGTTGGTCGGGGCGGCACGATCGCACCTGCTGGCACTGCGGATGGAGCGCGGCCCGATGGAGCGGGACGAGGCGGTCGCGGAGCTGCGGCGCTGGGCAGCTGACCAGGGGCTTGACGACGTACCTCCGGCCGCCGGACGTCGCTAGCGACTAACCGGCTAGGTCCGGTCTGCCGGCTTCACCGGTGCCTTCTGCTCGATCCGCTCTGTCGGCTCCGCTCGCACCGACGCGCTGTGCGACGTCGGCAGCGTCCGGCCGGTCGGGTCGGGGTACCGACGGCTCGCCAGCGCGTAGCAGAGCGCGATCAGCCCGTACCCCGCGGCGATGGTCAGGAGCACGGGGTAGGACTTGCCGCTCGGCGGCAGGACGATGGCCGCCGCCACCGCCGCCGAGACGAACGTCAGGTTGAACAGCGTGTCGTAGAAGGCGAACACGCGGCCCCGGACCGCGTCGTCCACGCTGGACTGCAGGATCGAGTCGACGCAGATCTTGGTGGCCTGTGCCGCGAAGCCGAGCAGGGCGGCGGCGGCCAGCAGCGGCGCCTGGCGGTACGGCAGGCCCAGGACGATCTCGGTGACACTCGCGCCGGCGAGCACCACCCAGATCCACCGCGGCGTGCCCAGCCGGCGGGTGATCGCCGGGGTGAGCAGCGCGGCAAGGATCACGCCGACACCACCGCAGGCGAGCACCTGCGCCATGCCGGGCAGGCCCGCGCGCAGCCACGTCGAGTCCGGGAAGTAGTTCCGGTACAGCAGCAGCGTGGCGATCGTCGAGATGCCGTAGAAGAACCGGTGCGCGCCGATGGCGAGCAGCGCGTGCGCGGCCGGCTTGCGTCCGGCGACGTGTCGGGCACCGGCCACGAGCCCGCGCAGCACGTCTGCGGCCGCGTCGGCGGCGCGGGTGTAGGACGGCGGCGCGTCCGGCCCGAGCGCGTGACGGTCGAACCCCCGCGGCACGAAGGACGAGAGCAGGTAGCCGGCCGCCGCACACAGGGCGACCAGGGCATCTCCGGCCAGACCGGCGTCGGCAATCGCGCGCACCGTCAGCCCGATCGCCCCGCCGGTGAGCGCCGCGAGAAATCCGGACGTCGTGGTGAGGCTGTTCGCGGTCACCAGTGAGGTGCGGGGCACAACGTGCGGTAGCGAGGCCGACAGCGCCGACAGGAAGAACCGGTTCACTCCGACGACGCTGAGCGCGAGCACATAGAACAGCCCGCTCGTCGGGCCGAAGGTAAGCAGCACCGCCGCCGCCACGCAGACCAGCATCGAGCGCAGCAGGTTGGCCCGCACCAGCACCCGCTGCCGGCTCCACCGGTCCAGCAGCACCCCGGCGAACGGGCCGACGAGGCTGTAGGGCAGCAGCAGGACGGCGAAGCCGGAAGCGATGGCGGCGGCGTCCGCCTGCTGCTCGGGGTTGAACAGCACGGCCCCGGCCAGGCTGGCCTGGAACATGCCGTCACTGGCCTGCGAGCTCAGCCGCGTCGCGTACAGCCGGCGGAAGGGGCGCCGGCGCAGCAGTGCGCGGACCTCGGCCGTGCCGGAGGTCGGGCGACCGGCATCGTCCGGGCACGCCGACGGCCCGTCCCCTGCTGAAGGGGACGGGCCGGTGGCGGGTGTGACGTCCGTGCTCAGACTGCCTAGACCTGACCTGCGATGAAGGCCTCGGTGAGCTCGCGGCAGTCGTCGTCGCGGTACTGCTCCGGCGGCGACTTCATGAAGTAGGACGACGGGCCGAGCAGCGGTCCGCCGATGCCCCGGTCCAGCCCGATCTTGGCGCAGCGCACCGCGTCGATGACGACACCGGCGGAGTTCGGGCTGTCCCAGACCTCCAGCTTGTACTCCAGGTTCAGCGGGACGTCACCGAACGCCCGGCCCTCGAGCCGCACGTACGCCCACTTGCGGTCGTCCAGCCAGCTCACGTAGTCCGACGGGCCGATGTGAACGTTGCCCTTGCCCATGTCGTGGTCGACCTGGCTCGTGACCGCCTGGGTCTTGGAGACCTTCTTGGACTCCAGCCGCTCACGCTCGAGCATGTTCATGAAGTCCATGTTGCCACCGACGTTGAGCTGCATGGTGCGGTCCAGCTGAACGCCCCGGTCCTCGAACAGCTTGGCGAGCACGCGGTGGGTGATCGTGGCGCCGACCTGGCTCTTGATGTCGTCACCGATGATCGGGACGCCCGCGGCCCGGAACTTCTCGGCCCACTCAGGGGTGCCCGCGATGAAGACCGGCAGGCAGTTGACGAACCCCACGCCAGCGTCGATGGCCGCCTGGGCGTAGAAGCGCGCAGCGTCCTCGGAGCCCACCGGCAGGTAGCAGACGAGCACGTCGGCCTGTGATTCGCGCAGCGCCGCGACGACGTCGACCGGGGCGGCGTCGGACTCGTCGATCATCTGCCGGTAGTACTTGCCGAGGCCGTCGAGGGTGTGGCCCCGCTGTACCTCCACGTTGAGCGGAGGCACGTCGCACAACTTGATGGTGTTGTTCTCGCTGGCGGCGATTGCCTCGGACAGGTCGCGGCCCACCTTCTTGCCGTCCACGTCGAAGGCGGCCACGAACTCGATGTCGCGGACGTGGTAGCCGCCCAGCTCCACGTGCATCAGTCCCGGAACGCGCTGGTCGGTCGCGGCGTCGCGGTAGTACTCGACGCCCTGCACGAGTGAGGCAGCGCAGTTGCCGACGCCCACAATGGCGACGCGTACGGACTTGCCAGGGGTGCCCATGCGGGATGCTCCTTAGTTCTGATTGAGGGTCGGTGACGTGCCGCGGGCCGTCCTGGGCCCGTCGAGCCGGGAGGAGGCCCGGCGGGCGGGGGTGCCGTCCGGGGCAGTTGCGCCGGAATCGGGCGGTGACATATCGCTGGTGGTACCGGGGGGTGTGCCGGTGGAGCGTTCGTGCTCGATCAGTTCGTTGAGCCATCGGACCTCGCGCTCCACCGACTCGAGTCCGTGCCGCTGTAGCTCGAGGGTGTAGCCGTCGAGTCGCTCGCGGGTCCGGGTGAGCGCCCCCCGCACGCCTTCGCGGCGCTCCTCGAGCCGACTGCGCCGCCCCTCCAGGATCCGCAGCCGGACGTCGGCGTCGGTCTGGGCGAACAGGGCGAACCGGACGCCGAAGCCCTCGTCCTCCCAGGCCGCCGGTCCGGCGTCGGCGAGCAACTGCTGCAGGTGCTCCTTGCCTTCGGCGGTCAGCTTGTAGACGATCTTTCCGCGCTTCGCCGTGAGTGCGGGGGTTTCTCCGACCGCCACCTCACCGTCCTCGGTGATCATTCCGGCGGCGAGCAGCGACTTCAGGCACGGGTAGAGCGAGCCGTACGACAGCGCCCGGAAGGTGCCGAGCATGGCCTTGAGCCGCTTGCGCAGCTCGTAGCCGTGCAGCGGGGACTCGTGCAGCAACCCGAGAACGGCCACGTCCAGTACGCCACTACGTCTGCTCATCGGGTCACCTCCTCGCCAGGGTTGCCGGCGACGACGTGTCCGCAGGAAGGACAGTGACGTCGACATATCGCGCCGATACATCGAAACCTATGCCTGCGGCATGGCCTACGCAAGCCGGCGAGCCGACAGAGGAGGAATCCCCGGCGTATCTTCGGGAGCATGACGTCCCAGCGGTCCGTCATCGACTACTCGCTTGCGCGGCGTGCGACGTTGACCGACCTGTTCGCGGGCCGTGCGTCGGCGGACGACGTCTGCGACGCCCACCCGTACCTGCTGCGCGCTGCCAAGCACCACGGCGAGCGAACGGACAGCTCCTGCCCGGTGTGCCGCAAGCAGCCACTCACCCACGTGACCTACGTCTACGGTGACGAGCTCAAGGAGTACAGCGGCCGGGTCAAGTCCAGCCGGGAACTGGCCGAAATGGCGCGGGAGCACTCGGAGTTCACCGTGTACGTGGTCGAGGTGTGCACCGGTTGCAGCTGGAACCACCTGCGGACCTCGTACGTCTTGGGAGAGGCGTCGCCGCCGCCGCAGCGGGCCGCCGGCCGCCGTTCGACGCGTCCCCGGTAGCCGGCGAACCTCCGCCGACCGCCGGCGACCGCGCACCGCACCAGTAGATTTGCGGCCCACCAGCGCGGCCACTGGACAGCATCGAGACCAGGACAGCAGTGAGATCCCGACAGCAGTGGAATTCCGACAGCAGTGAGGACGTCGTTGAGTAGTTCCCGTCCGGCCCGCCGTCGTCGTCGGTGGCTGCCCTCACGCGGTCTCGTGCTGACGACCCTGCTCGGCGTCCCGCTGCTCGGCATCGTCGCCTTGGTCATGGTGTACGCGCTGACCGAGATGCCGGAGAAGAACCCGGACGTCGACAAGCAGACCTCTTCCATCCTGTACTCGGACGGCTCCGAGATCGGCCGCATCGGGACCGTGAACCGGCGCCTGGTACGGCTTGACCAGGTGCCACTGCACGTGCGGCAGGCGGTGCTGGCAGCAGAGGACCGCAACTACTACTCGGAACCCGGCATCTCACCGAGCGGCATCGCCCGGGCGGCTTTGGCCAACCTGCGGGGCGGCGAGATCTCCGAGGGTGGATCGACGATCACACAGCAGTACGTCAAGAACGCCCACCTGACCGCAGAGCGGACCTTCAGCCGCAAGTTCCAGGAGATCTTCATCGCGGTCAAGCTCGACCGCGCCCGCACCAAGGACGAGATCCTGCGGGACTACCTGAACACCGTGTACTTCGGCCGGGGTGCGCTGGGCATCCAGGCGGCGGCCGAGAGCTACTTCGGGGTGCCGGTCGAGAAGCTCACGGTCGCGCAGGGAGCCGTGCTGGCCTCGTCGCTGCGGTCGCCGGCGCTGTACGACCCCGCCGATCACCCCGAGCGGGCCGCCGGGCGCTGGAAGTACGTCATCAACGGCATGGTCGGGGAGAAGTGGCTGACCCCCGAGCAGGCTGCAGAGCTGCGCATGCCTCCGACCAGGACCGGCGGTCGCCGCAATGCGCTCGCGGGCCCGAACGGGCATGTGGTGCGTGCGGTCCGCGACGAGCTGGCGCGGCACGGCGTGGACAACGAACGTGTGGACTTGGGCGGGCTGCGCATCCAGACCACCATCGACCGTAAGGCGCAGGCGGCCGCCATCGAGACGATGACCGAGGAGATCGGGCCGGACGCCGGTTTCGTCGGAGGTCTCGTGTCGGTGCAGCCTGGCTCCGGTGAGATCCGTGCCATGTACGGCGGCCGTGACTACACCGGCACATTCAACGGGGCCTCGTTCAATCTGGCGACACAGGCCGTCAAGCAGCCTGGCTCCTCGTTCAAGCCATTCGCCCTGGCCGCCGCGCTTCAGGACGGCATGAGCGTGCGCACCCGGTTCCGCGGGACCGCCCCGCTGGACGTCGAAGGGTGGGACGGCGGCGACGGCGAGACCGTCCGCAACAGTGGCAACGCGCAGTGCCCGAGGTGCACCCTCATCGAGGCGACGGAGCGCTCCATCAACACCGTTTACGCGCAACTGGCGGTCAAGTTGACCGGCAAGCGCATCGCCGACATGGCGTATGCCGCGGGAGTGTCCAAGCAACACGAGTCGCCCAACCACATGAGCAAGAACAACCGTGGGTTCGGGCCGTCGATCGTGCTGGGCACGTACGAAGTATCTCCGCTGGACCAGGCCAACGCCTTCGCCACGTTCGCGGCGAACGGGCAGGCGAGCAGCCCCCATCTGGTCACCAAGGTGACCAACTCCGACGGGGTGGTGCTGTACACGGCCCGCCCGCAGCAGAGCCGGGCCTTCAGTCCGCAGGTCGCGGCGGACGCCACGTACGCGATGCGGCAGGTGATCTACGGCGAGGACGGCACGGGCAAGCGGGCTCGCCTGGACGGCCAGCGACCGGCCGCGGGCAAGACCGGAACGACGCAGGAGAACAAGAACGCCTGGTTCGTGGGCTACACGCCGCAACTGTCCACGGCAGTCTGGATCGGCAATTACGGGGGCGAGGAGTCACTGGGAGACCAGGGGACCGGCGGCCGGGTGCCGGCCCGGATCTGGGGGGAGTACACGGACGACGCGCTGAATGGCGTCGAGTTCAGAGACTTCCCGGAGCCGGTGTTCGGCGGCAGCACCCGCAGTGGGGTGCCCTCCTCACGAACCGGCGATGACGACGACCGCGACAACGACAACGACACTCGCCCGTTGCGGACTGCTACGGCTGGAAGCTCCGCTCCGCCGTCACCCACGGCAACGGCAACCCCCATTGCCACTGAGACCGTCGTCCCGACCGACCCGGCAACCCCCGAACCGACGAGAACCCGCAAGTCGCCCAAGCCCACCGACCGCGGCCCCAATCCGACGCCGACGGTTGAACCCTCGGTGCGGGCCAGCCCGTCACGAGCCGGGCCCGGGTGACGTGCCGACGGGATCCCGCTCCGACGTAGCGGCGCCCAGCAGGTCCGACCCGGTCATCGCCGGCCTCAGCAACGCGATCGGTGGCCCCCTCGGAGCGCACGCGGCGCCCGGCCGCCGGTGGTGGACGCCGCTGCGGGTCGTGCTTGCGATGACCGCCATCAGCTGCGCGCTCGCTTGGCTGCAGAAGGCGGCGTGCCGGACCAATCCGTGGGCGGACGACTTCCAGTACACCCGCGGCTGCTATTCCGACGTCTTCGCCCTGTACTTCGCCGAACGGCTGAACGAGGGGGCGGTGCCGTACGCCGACCATCCGGTCGAGTACCCGGTGGGCATCGGTGGGCTGATGCACCTGGCTGCCCAGGTCACCTCGCTCGTCCCGGAACCGCTCCGTCCCCGGACGTTCTTCGACCTGACCGCCGGCCTGCTCGCGTGCTGCGCGCTGGTGGTCGCCGTCTGCACGGTCCGGCTGGCCGGACGCCGCCCGTGGGATGCGGCACTGTTCGCCGCCGCACCGGCCCTGGTGCTGCACGCGTACACGAACTGGGACCTCGCCGCCGTGGCGCTGGCGAGCCTCGGCCTTCTTGCGTGGGCCCGGAGCCGGCCGACCCTCGCCGGCGCGCTGATCGGCCTCGGCGCGGCGACGAAGTTCTATCCGGCGGTGCTGCTGTTCCCGCTGATGATGTTGTGCCTGCGCGAGCGACGGTGGCGCGAGTTCATCCGCACCGGGACGGCTGCGGTCGCCGTCTGGGCAGCAGTCAACCTGCCCGTGTACCTCGCCTGGCCGCAGTCGTGGCTGCGCTTCTTCGAGCTCAACCGCACCCGGCCGATCGACTGGGACTCGATCTGGATGGTGCTGGACCGGCTGACGCCCCTGACGATCACCACCGAGCAGGTGAACCTGTTCTCCGCGGTCGGGTTTCTGTTGGTACTCGGCGGCGTCGCCTGGCTCGCGTTGCGGGCCCCGGTGCGGCCGCGCGTCGCGTCGCTGGCTTTCCTCACCGTCGCCGGATTCCTGTTGACCAGCAAGGTGTTCTCCCCACAGTTCGTGCTCTGGCTGGTGCCGCTCGCGGCCCTGGCTCACCCGCGCTGGGCGCCCTTCCTGGCGTGGCAGGTGGCCGAGGCTGTGCTGCTCGTGTTCCGCTTCGCGATGTTCATCGGGCAGGGTCAGTCCGGACAGGGCGTGCCACTGGAGTGGTTCCTGCGGGTCGTCCTGCTGCGCGACGCCGTCCTGGTGCTGCTGTGCGCCCTGGTCGTGCGCGGGATCCTGCGGCCCGCGGATGATCCGGTCCGGGCCGGCGATGGTGACTCAGATGCTGATCCGGCCGCGGGCATTCTCGGCCGTTTGCCGCGGGACGGGCATCCGGCGGACGCGCCGGACATCCCGTCGATCAGCGGCACCGGGAGCACGTCCGGCGAACCGGGACGCTGGTACAGCTCGGACGCCGCCGACCGGCAGCTGACATCGGACGGCGCTGCGCCGCCACCATGATCCCGTCCCGCTCCCAGAACCTCGGTCGCCCTGGAACGGGATCGAGCCGGCGAGCCGGCGTGCGGCGCCACCTGTGGGTACTGCTGCCGATAGCGGCGTACGCCGCCGCGGCCTGCTGGCTGACCGCGCCGCTGTGGTCCGCCCCCGCCGGCCTGATGTCGGCGGATAACCCGCACGACGCCACCCAGTTCTCCTGGTTCCTCACCTGGACGCCCACGGCGGTCGCCGCCGGCCGCCTGCCCTTCTACACCGACCTGATCAACGCGCCCCTCGGTGTGAACCTGATGTGGAACACCCCGATGCCGCTGTTCGGGCTGCTGCTGTCCCCGCTGACGGCCACGCTCGGCGCGGCCTGGGTGGTCACGCTCCTCACCGCCCTGGGGCCGTTCCTGAGCGCCACCTCCGGCATGCTGGCCGCCCGCACCCTCGGTGCCGCCCGGGTGCCCGCGGCTCTCGGCGGGCTGCTGTACGGGTTCTCCCCGGCCATGACGGCCAAGTCCCTCGGCCACGTCAACCTGCTGATGCAGCCGCTGCTGCCGATTCTGCTGGTGCTCGGTGTTCGCCTGGCCCTGGGGGACGGCCCGCGCCGGCGGCAGGCCGTGCTGCTCGGGGTGCTGTCGGCCTGCCAGCTGCTGATCAACGAAGAACTGCTGCTGCTCACCGGGTTCGTGCTGGGCCTGGTGCTCGTGGTGGTGGCACTGAGCCGGCGGGATCAGGCCCTGCCGCGACTGCGATCCGCGACGCGGCCGTATTTGCTGGCCCTCGGTGTGTTCGCCGTGCTGGCCGGGCCGCTGCTGTCGTTCCAGGTGTTCGGGCCTCGCTCCGGCACCGGCAGCCCCTTCTCCGTCGGCTACTACAAGGCCGACCTCATGTCCTACGTCGTGCCCTCACGCCTGCAGTACTTCGCCGGGCCCGGTGCCGAGCGGCGGGCCGAGGCGTTCACCGGAGGCATCTCGGAGCAGACCGCTTACCTGGGCTGGCCGCTGCTGGCCCTGGCGGCGGCGGCGCTGATCTGCTGCGGGCGGGACCTGCGGGTGCGGGCCACGCTCGTTCCCGCGGCGGTGCTGGCCTTCTGCGCCCTCGGTCCGGAGCTGGCGGTGGACGGCCGGGACACCGGCGTGGTGCTGCCCTGGGCGCTCGTGGGCAAGATCCCGCTCGTCGAGAACGCGCTGGCCAGCCGGTTGCCGTTGATGACGGACCTCGTGCTGGCGGCCGGCCTCTGCTTCGCGGCGGACTTCCTGCTGCGGCGCCGGCGGCGGATCGGCCTCGCGGCGGTCGGGGTGTGGGCGCTGGCGCTGCTGCCCGTGGTGCCTGCACCGCTGCGAGTCACCCCGATCCCGGAGACGCCGGCGTTCTTCACCTCGCCGGCGGTGCGGACCCTGCCCGACGCTCGCCGGGCCGACTCGGGCAGCGTGCTGGTCCTGCCGTACCCCACCGGGACGGAGACCCGGCCGATGCGCTGGCAGGTCGACGCGGGCATGACCTTCCGGATGCCGGGTGGGTTCTTCATCGGACCGGCGGATGACGGGCGGCTCTACATCGGTGGCCAGCCGCGGCCGACCCAGCGGGTCCTGGTGAGCATCGCCGGCACCGGTGAGGTGCCCGTAGTGACCGAGCAACTTCGAGCCCAGGCCCGCAACGACCTGGTGTTCTGGCAGACCCGCGTGATCGTTCTCGGCCCGGCCGAGCACCGGGATCAGCTCGCGACGTTCGTCACCGACGTCGTGCGCCGCCCACCGGAGGTGAGCGGCGGGGTGCTGATCTGGCGGCTGCAATAGGTCGGCGGTCCCGAGATGCGATCGTTCGCCCGGCAACCGGAACTCAGTTTGGCAACCGGAACCGCAGGAACTCGATGTCGGCCGCCTGGCCCTCGACCCCACCCGGCGTCTCGCAGACCACCGGCGCCCCGGCCGCGGCGATGACGGCGACCAGGTCGTCCGCGGCGATCTGGCCGGAGCCGAGGTTCTCGTGGCGGTCGCGGCCGGAACCGAAGGAATCCTTGCTGTCGTTGGCGTGCACCAGGTCGATCCGGCCGGTGATCGCCTTGACCCGGTCCACGATGTCGGCCAGCTCCTCGCCACCGGCGTGCGCGTGACAGGTGTCGAGGCAGAAGCCGACGTCGAAGCCGTCCAGCGCGTCCCACAGCCGGGCGATCGCGTCCAGCCGCCGGGCCATCGCGCGCTCCCCGCCGGCGGTGTTCTCGATCAGGATCGGAAGCGGGGCCTCCATCCGCTCGAACGTCTTGCGCCAGTTGTCGAAGCCGATCGCGGGTTCGTCCCCGGCGCCGACGTGCCCACCGTGCACGATCAGCCCGGCGGCCCCGATGGCCGCGGCGGCTTCCGCGTGCTGGCTCAGGATCTTGCGGCTGGGGATGCGGATGCGGTTGTTGGTCGTCGCGACGTTGATGACGTACGGAGCGTGCACGTACAGCGGGATGTCGGCGGCCTTCAGCGCCTCGGCGTCCTCGCGGGGCTCCGGCTTCTTCCAGCCCTGCGGATCCCCGAGAAAGAACTGCACGAGGTCGGCGCCGCGCGCGGCGGCCTCCTGTAGCGGGTCGCCCCGGCCGACATGAGCCCCGATGCGCAGCATGTCCGGAAGCCTACGGGCGCCTCCCCACATGCCCCAGCGGTCGTCAGACCGCCCGGAAAAGCGGCGGTCGTCAGACCACCCCGTTGGACCGCGGTCGTCAGACCACCCGGTTAGACCGGGGTCGTCAGACCACCCAATTGACGGGAGTGCTTCTGCAGTCGTAGACGGGCACGTTGTACTTGATGAAGCGGCGGCCGTCCTGGGTGATCGCCCACACCGTGTAGTTCTGCCGGCTTGCCAGCGCCACCAGCTGGTAGGAGCCGCTGGCGACGCGGCCCGAACCCCAGCCCTGCAGCAGCACCGGCGAGTTGTTGTAGGTGGTCCAGGCGTAGATGTTCTTCAGCGTCACGGGCTTGCCGTAGCGGTCCTTCACCGTTCCGGTGATGTAGCCGTTCCGGCCGCCGTAGCTGCCGCAGTTCATCGGCAGCACCAGCGGCACGTTGGTCGCCCCCACCGGAATCCAGTGCCGGTTGGCGTAGCCGTACTTGCTGACGTCACCGGGGTTCATGCACGTGGTGCACGGCGAACCGGTGTAGCCGCGGCTGTAGACCTCGATCCAGACCCGGCTGGCGTTGGTCGGCAGGTTGCGCAGTGACCAGGTGCGGGTCGTGTACTGGCCGTTCTTCATCAGGGTCCGCTGGGGCGCGCCCTGGCCGGTCACGTAGTGGTTGTACTCGATCGGGTAGACCGAGTAGCCGTCGCCGGCCGTCACGCACCCGTAAGTGCTCTTCGTGGGGTCAACGTCGATGTCGCGCCCAGCGGAGTCCTGCACGTCGAACCCGATGGAGACGTTCACGTCGCGGTTGTCCTCGCCGTAGAACGTTCCCGAGATCGAGCGCCCGCTGTTGCCGGCACAGGCGGCCCGGGCCTCTGGAGTGGTGACCGCCTGCGGGGCGATCAGGATGCCGGCACCGACGGCGGCGGCGGCGACGAGGTGGACGACGGAACGTGGCATGAGCATCCTTCGCGGACTGGCCGGTGCTGTCCGCACCTTCTCGGCCGGTGTGCTCGCGCGCTGAACTAGCCCTGTGGATAGTTCTGCCGACTGTCGGCGCGGATCCGTAGATTGCGACTCGGGCGTGGGGTCCGCGAGTTGCAGCTGGGTCTTGCTGGTGTGACAGCCGGTTGTTCCAGCTGTTTTTTGCCGGTTGTTACAGTGGGCGCTCTGCTTGACGCAGAGCCCTCCTGCCACGGAGAGACCGTGGCCGTTCCAGTCCAGAGGAGGTGGGTCTGTCATGCGTCAGTACGAGTTGATGGTCATCCTCGATCCAGATCTCGAGGAGCGCACCGTCGCACCCTCGCTCGATCAGTTCCTCGGTGTCATTCGTCGCGACGGCGGCTCCGTGGAGAAGGTCGACGTGTGGGGCCGGCGCCGGCTCTCCTACGAGATCAACAAAAAGGTTGAAGGCATCTATGCGGTCATCGACCTGACCGCCGAGCCCGCGAGCGTCAAGGAGCTCGACCGGCAGCTCAACCTCAATGAGGCTGTCATGCGGACGAAGGTCATCCGGCCCGACACCCGCTGAACACGTCCGCCTCGTCGAACGCTGCAACCGCGTCACCCTTCCCCGCCCGGCCTGCGCACGCAGTCCGGACACCCCTCAGTTCGTGCCGGCACCCGGAAGGGTGAAAAGGAGCTTCAGACATGGCAGCAGGCGACACCCAGATCACCCTCGTCGGCAATCTCGTCGACGATCCCGAGCTGCGTTTCACTCCTAGTGGAGCGGCGGTGGCGCGGTTCCGTATCGCGTCCACCCCACGGTTCCTGGACAAGAGCACCAATGAGTGGAAGGACGGCGAGAGCCTGTTCCTGACCTGCAACGTGTGGCGGCAGGCGGCCGAGAACGTCGCCGAGTCGCTCACCCGGGGCACCAGGGTCGTCGTCCAGGGCCGGCTCAAGCAGCGCAGTTACGAGACGCGCGAGGGCGAGAAGCGGACGGTGTTCGAGGTGGAGGTCGACGAGGTCGGCCCCTCCCTGCGTAACGCCACCGCCAAGGTCACCCGCGCCAGCCGTGGCGGTGGCGGGGGCGGCTTCGGCGGGGGCGGCAGCTCGGCGTCCGACGACCCGTGGAGCACACCTGCGCCTGCCGGCGGCGGCGCCATGTCGGACGAGCCGCCGTTCTAGTCAGTTCTTTCAGCGGCGCTGCGGCGGCTTCCGGTCGCCGCACCGTCGTCCACGCCATCCCCGCATCCGCGGGGCTACCTGATATCGGAGCACCACGATGGCCAAGCCACCGCCCCGGAAAATCAAGAAGAAGGTCTGTGTCTTCTGCAAAGAGAAGATCACTTACATCGACTACAAGGACACCGGCCTGCTGCGCAAATACATCTCCGACCGCGGCAAGATCCGCGCGCGCCGGGTCAGCGGCAACTGCTCGCAGCACCAGCGTGACGTCGCGGTGGCCGTCAAGAACAGCCGTGAGGTGGCGCTGCTGCCCTACACCAGCACCGCACGGTAGGGGGAGGCCTCCACATGAAGCTCATTCTGACCCAGGAAGTGACCGGTCTCGGTGCCGCCGGTGACGTCGTCGACGTCCGCGACGGCTACGGACGCAACTACCTGGTCCCCCAGGGCTACGCGATCCGGGCCACCCGCGGGGCCGAGAAGCAGGTTGCCGACATCCGTCGCGCCCGAGAGGCGCGGGACATCAACGACCGCGGCCAGGCGCAGGAGATGGCCGCGGAGCTCGGCTCGCTGCAGGTGCAGCTGCCGACCCGTGCCGGTGCCGGTGGCCGCCTGTTCGGCTCGGTCGGAACCGCGGACGTCGCCGCTGCGGTGAAGGCGGCCGGCGGGCCGGCCCTCGACCGTCGGCGCATCGAGCTGTCATCGCCGATCAAGTCTCTCGGCAAGCACACCGTCTCCGTCCGGCTGCACCCCGAGGTTGCGGTGACCGTCCAGGTGGAGGTCGTCCCGGCCTAGCGCCGTCCTACCCAGTGCCAGGCTGCATCAAGGCCGGCTGCATCGAGCCCGGCCCCGCGCGTGCGGGGCCGGGCTCGTTGGCGTGATGCAGCTTGCGGCTGGCAGTTACAGCTGGCCGAGCAACTGCGCCATCTCCTTGATCTCCGCAGTCTGCGCGTCGGTGATGGTGCGGGCGAGGTCCTTCGCCTGAGCGTTGACGCCCTTCGCCAGCTCATCAGCCGACATCTCGATGGCGCCCTTGTGGTGCTCGATCATGCCTTCCAGGAACGCTCGGTCGAATTGCTCGCCGCTGGCCGCCTCGAGCTGGGCCATCTCGTCGGCGGACATCATGCCGGGCATGTCGTGTCCCGGGTCCGCGCCCTCGCCGGCGGGCTCGTCCTCGCCGTGCCCACCGTGGTCCCCGTGCTCGTCCTCGACCGCAGGCGCATCCTCGCCCCAGATGGCGAGCATGGTGCGCATCGTCTCGATCTCCGGGCCCTGTGCCGCCAGGATCCGGTCGGCCAGCGCCTTGATCTGCTCGGAGTCGGAGCGGTCTGCCACCAGTGCCGCCATGTCGATGGCGCCCTCGTGGTGAACGATCATGTCGTGCGCGAACGTGGTGTCCGCTGCGTTGTGCTCCGCGCCCACGATGGTGCCCGACGGCGTCGCCGCGGCCGGAGCCGAGGTGCTGGACCCGGACGGCGTCCTACCGGCGTCCTGTTCACCGCCGCATGACGCGAGGGCGAAGCACAGGGCAGCTGCCCCGGCGACGGCGGTGCTGCGGCGGACGCTGCGAATCACGGCTGAAAAGCTCCCCATATCAGGACGGCGCTGCGCCGCTGCGCCAGTGTCCCGCACCGGCCGGCCGGCCGCAGGTGGGGACGCTGAGCCTTCCCGGCCCCACCACCCGACTTTCTGCGGTCCACAGCCTGGGTGCCGGAGAACGACTGGTCAGGGCAGGCCGACGCGGCGGTCGACGGCGGGATGCACAGGTCGGTGCACAGGACCCGCACAGCGACTCGCGCGGCACTCCCCACGTCATCCACAGGTGTGTGCACAGCCTGCGGATTTCTCCGGCCCGGCTCGCTGGCGCGTCCGCACAGGCCCTCCGTAGCGTTCTGCCGGTGCCGCAGTTTGTCGGTGGCTGCCTGTACTTCTGAAGTCGGCCACCGCGATTCCCCACCCCCCAGCGCCACCTGGAGATCCGAGCACGTGAGCATCACCGAGGTCCGGCCCGCGACCCCCCGCGGGGCAGCGGCGGCTGAGTTCGACCGCACTCCTCCCCAGGACATTCCGGCGGAACAGTCCGTGCTGGGCGGCATGCTGCTCAGCAAGGACGCCATCGCGGACGTCGTGGAGATGCTGCGTCCGGCCGACTTCTACCGGCCGGCCCACCAGCTCGTCTACGAGACGATCCTCGATCTGTACGGCCGGGGGGAGCCGGCCGACCCCGTGACGGTCGCCGCGGAGCTCACGCGCCGCGCCGAGATCTCCAAGATCGGCGGCGCCCCCTACCTGCATACGTTGATCTCATCGGTTCCGACGGCGGCCAACGCGTCCTTCTACGCCGTGATCGTCCGGGAGCGAGCCATCCTGCGCCGCCTCGTCGAGGCCGGCACCCGGATCGTGCAGCTCGGTTACGGCACGTCGGCCAACGGCGGCGATGTCGACGAGATCGTCGACAGGGCGCAGGCCGCGGTCTACGAGGTGACCGAGCGCCGCACCAGCGAGGACTACCTGCCGCTCGAGCAGCTGCTGCAGCCGGCCCTCGACGAGATCGAGTCCATCGGCAATCGCGGCGGGGCGATGGTCGGCGTCCCGACCGGCTTCAAAGATCTGGACGACATCACCAATGGCCTGCACCCGGGCCAGCTGATCATCATCGCGGCGCGCCCGGCGGTCGGGAAGTCCACGCTGGGGCTGGACTTCGCGCGCTCGGCTTCGATCAAGAACAACCTCGCATCTGTGATCTTCTCGCTGGAGATGAGCCGCACCGAGATCACCATGCGGTTGCTGTCCGCCGAGGCCAGGGTGCCGCTGCACCACATGCGCACCGGGCGGATGACCGACGAGGACTGGGCGCGGATGGCGCGGCGCATGGGAGAGGTCGCCGAGGCGCCGCTGTTCATCGACGACTCCCCCAACCTCACGATGATGGAGATCCGCGCGAAGGCGCGCCGGCTCAAGCAGCGGCACGATCTGCGACTGGTGATCATCGACTACATGCAGCTGATGCAGTCGTCCCGCCGGGTCGAGAACCGCCAGCAGGAGGTGAGCGAGATCTCGCGTTCGCTCAAGCTGCTCGCCAAGGAGCTGGAGATCCCGGTCGTCGCGATGAGCCAGCTCAACCGAGGCCCCGAGCAGCGCACGGACAAGAAGCCGCAGCTGTCAGACCTGCGTGAGTCGGGTTCCCTCGAGCAGGACGCGGACGCCGTCGTTCTGCTGTTCCGGGAGGACATGTTCGAACGCGAGTCGCCGCGGGCCGGCGAGGCCGATCTCATCCTGGCCAAGCACCGCAACGGGCCCACAGCCACGGTCACCGTCGCGTTCCAGGGTCACTACTCCCGTTTCGTCGACATGTCACCGGGCTGACCAGGCGCGGCCGTGCAGTAATCCGAAGCCGCGAGGCCCGCAAGCACCCCCGCGCAGGCCTCTTCCGGCGACCGGCCGGACGGCGTACGGTCCGCCCCATGTGCCGGAGCATCAAGACCCTTCGACCGCCGTACACCGAGGCCGTGACCGCCGAGGAGATCGACGCCGCCGCCCTGCAGTACGTACGCAAGGTGGTGGGCATGCGCAAGCCGTCGCCCGCCAACGCCGAGGCCTTCGACGCTGCTGTCCGGGCGGTGGCCGACGCGACGCGCACCGCCCTGGCCGAGATCACCGTCCGGCCCTCCACCCGGCGTGCGCCGGCGCAGGTGCCGCCGGGCTGACACCCGGTCCTGCAGGTCCAGCACCACCGCGCCGGAGACGGCCCGGACGGCTCGCCCTTAAGCAGGGCCGGTGGAGTGGCTCACCGGGGCGGCCTCGGCAATCGCGTCGACGGCAGGGCCGGGACCTGGGGCCGGTGCGGTCACGTCCCGGGCCACCGTCCGGTGACCCATTCGGGTGACGCGGCCGGCCCGGGCTGGATATGGGATCCGGCGGCAGGCAGACTTCAGCCAGACCTCCAGCGCGTGACCCCTGCGGAGAGAGACGCTTCCGAATGTCTGATGATGCTGCAGAGACAGCCGCCCTGCCGGCGGCCTCGGCCCGGGCGGCCACTCAGGGCCGGCTCTGGCCCCCCCTGACATCCGAGGCCAAGACGCACATGCGCGCGCTGCTCGAGCCGTTGCTTCGCGACCGGCCGAGTTCGGCGCCGGCAGACGGCGTTGTCATCTCCCTCGACGAGCCGGCCGGCCGCCTCACGGCCGAACAGATCCGCCTGGTGTGGTGGGCGAAGCGCTACCTGCTGGCTCCGGTCAACCTGTCAGCGCGCGTCGCGGCCGGCCACCCCCACGACCACGTCGTGCTGTCGCAGTGCGGCCTCGGCTTACATCAGCCGGCCTCGAACTGACGTTTCCACCAGTCCCCGCGTCCGCGGTCAATCGGTTCTCGCCGCGGCCAGCTGCCACTGGCGCGTCGCCTCGTCGTAGCTGGCGGCCGTGCCTACCGGCAGGTCGTGCAGCCCGGCGGCCTGCGGGTAGCGCGCAAGGACCTCCTCAAGGGGAACGACCAGGACGTCCTGCGGCGAGACGGTCGTTCCGCACAGGAACTGCCAATCGCCATCGGCGTCGTGCAGCACGTGCCGCAGGGGTTCCCGGCCCGACCACAGCGGCCGGCTCACGTAGACGCCGGTGCGCGGCCCCTGGGGCACCGGCCAGGCCAGGCTGGCCAGCGGGATGTCGGGGAGCGGTGGCGTGGGCGGCTTGCTGTTTTCCATGACCAGAAGGATTTCACGAGCAGCCGCGCCCGTGACGACGCATCCGCGCTGCCAGGTCGGGCGACGTTCGCGCACATTCCGGGGCACTATGGATGCGGCAGCAACAGCGGCCGGGAAGGAGGTGGCCATGAGCTGGGTATCCCCGGACGACCCTCTCGAGCCGGCCGACCCCTTCGTGGTGGAGACCGACGGTCGCTGGCGGGACGCCGGCGACTGTGTGGATCACATCGAGCGGCACAACTGCATCCGGGGCTGCCGGCGGGGCATGGCCGACGCGCAGCTGTTCGTCGACCTGGGTCCGGCCGGCTCCTGCGACCTGATCAAGTCCGTATACCGGGGCGTGCCGCTACTGGAGTTCTTCGACAACGGCAAGGTCGTGCAGTGCCTGGTGCGGGAGCCGCTGTGATGATCGGTGCGCCACCGGCAGACGCAGGGCTGACCCGGCGTCCGGTGGGAGTGGGGCCTGTCCGTTCCGCCGCGGTGGAGCACGGACCGCGATAAAATTTCCCGCCTCGGGCGTCCGGCGTGGAAGCCAGCCTCCCGCGCTGGGGTTGTCTTGGCAGCGAGGCAGTCGGACGGCGGCTGCCACATACCGAGGGACGGTTCATGACGCAGGAGGCGCGGCCTCGCGGCGCCCCCCGCAGGGCGGGCCCAGCGGTCCCGCCTGCCACCGCAGCCGGGCACACCGGGCCGGGGGACGGTGTGCGCCGTCACGCGCATGAAACGCGGCCTGACACGGGGTACTCCCGCCTGCTGGGCACCGGGTACTCCCGCCTGCTCGGCACCGGGTTCTCCCGCCTGCTCGGCACCGGGTTCTCCCGCCTGCTGGGCACCGGGTTGTCCCGCCTGCTGGGCACCGGGTTGTCCCGCCTGCTGGGCACCGGGTTGTCCCGCCTGCTGGCTTGGACGGTGGCCGGCGCGGTGCTGCCAGGCGCGTCCCTGATCGTGGCAGGTCGCCGCATTCTCGGCGGCCTGCTCGCTGTTCCAGCAGTGGCCGCGGCAACCACCACAGCTCTGCTCGCCTCCACGGGGACGCTGGGCGAGCTCGGTCTGCGGCTGGCGGTCAGACCCAACGCGCTGCTGCTGTTCGTGGTGGTTGTGGTGCTGGCCGCGCTGGCGTGGGCAGCTTCCCTGGTGGCCGGTCATGTGCTGCTGCGTCGGCGCAGCAGCCCGCTGACGGTGGCTCAGCAGGCGGTGGCGGCGGGGGTGGTCACGGTGCTGGTCGTGGCCGTGCTGGCCCCAGCCGGGGTGCTGGGACATTACGGGCTGACCCAGCGATCGCTGCTGCTTAACGTCTTCGACTCGTCCGAGCACCAGCACACCGATGCGCTCGGCTCCGGAAAGCCCGACCCGTGGGCCGGCATTCCGAGGATCAACGTCCTGCTTATCGGCTCGGACGCCAACGACGATCCGGCGGGCGTCGGTGGGCGTCGGCAGGGCACCCGTCCGGACACGGTGATCGTGGCCAGCGTCGACACCGCCTCCGGGGACACCACGCTGTTCAACCTCCCGCGCAATCTGGAGGACGTGCCCTTCCCGAAGGGAACTCCTGGACACCGTGCTTTTCCGAACGGCTACGACTGCGGCAGCGAATGCCTGCTGAACTCGGTCTGGACCTGGGGCGAGCAGCACGCCCAGCTGTTCCCCAACGACCCGCAGCCGGGCCTGACGGCGACGCGGCAGGCGGTCAGTGCCGCCCTCGGCCTGCCGCTGGACTACTACGCGGTCATCGACATGCAGGGCTTCATCGACCTGGTCGACGCCATGAGGGGCGTCCAGGTGCAGGTGCCGCGCCGCATTCCGAAGACGGAACCGCCTTCCGGTGGTGGTCCGCTGCCGTCCGACACCCGGTACATCGAGCCCGGCCGGAAGGTCCTCAACGGGGACGACGCCCTGTGGTACGTGCGGTCCCGCGCCGACTCCGACAACTACGACCGCATGCGCCGCCAGCAGTGCGTAGTCGGTGCCGTTCTGGAACAGGCGGACCCGGTCTCGCTGGCGAAGGCGTTCCCCGCCCTCGCCGCATCGGCGGAGCGCAACATCGCAACCGACGTTCCGCTGGCCCAGCTGGACGCCTTCGTCGAGCTCACCCGCCGGGTGCAGGGGGGAACGCTCCGGACCCTGCCGTTCACCAACGACGTCATCACGCCGTCGAACCCCGACTACGAGGCGGTGCGGGCGATCGTGCAGCGCGGCATCGCGCCTGCCCCGGCGGCCGACGCACCGGCGACGCACACGCCCGCTCCGGACGACTCCGCTGCACCGTCGAAGCAGCAGCCGTCCGCGTCCGCGAGTGCCTCCACCCCGGGGGGAGGGTCGGCCGCGCCGCCGGCGCCGGCCACGGCTCAGGAGCTGGCGACGGCCTGCCGGTGAAAACTGTCAGCGCAGTAGCCGGCAACCGGGGACGGGAGGTTGGGAGTGCATCCCGAAAAGCCCCGGTGGGCGGCTGACCTCGATTCGAGGTGGTGGTGCGGCAAGGGGGTGGAGGCGGCCAAGGTGACGGCGCTCGCCCGGTACACGATCCGGGCCGGCGCCGTCGGGCGGGTCAGCCGCACGCCGCCCTGCGCTTCCTCAACGACGCGATGCTGCAGCAGCTGCCCGGCTCCGAGCGGTTCATCACCGCGGCGTACGTGCTGCTGAACCCAGCGCCGTGATTCGGTGCAGGCACGGTGAGCCTGGCCGGTCACCCGCCGGCGCCGCTGCGCCGGGCCGACGGGACGGTCGAGACCGTCCGCCGGCCGGGCACGATCCTCGGGGTCTTCGGGCGGCCGACGCTGACCAACAACCGCGTCTCCTTGCACCGCGGTGATGCCCTCGTGCTCTACACCGACGGGGTGACGGAGGCGCGCGGCGACTCCGGCCTGTACAGAGATGACCCGTTGCGCCTCCTCGTGGCAGCCGGGCATGACCTCAGCGGCCGGCCTCGCGGATCGCATTGAGGACGCGGTCCTGGCCTTCGCCGGGGACGTTCTGCCCGACGACCCGGCCGTGCTCGTCATCCGCGTTCCGACGGACGACAACGCCGCTCAGCCGGCCGGGGTGGGCAGGGGCAACTGAGCGGCGTGCCTAACGTCAGCGGCGCCTGCCGAACGTCACAGGTTGCGCGGCGTCTCCTGCACCGGAATGCCGGCCTTGCCGGCGATACCGCGCAGCTGGTCGAACTGGGAGACGATCCCGCCGATGGCGCCGGCGTTGAACGTGCCGTTCTTCAGTTGGTCGGTGATGCCGCCCAGCGACTGCGTGACCCGGGTCAGCGGCTCGCCCAGCGTCCGGCACAGAGTGGGGTCGGCCTTGGCGTTCTCCGTGGCGTTCTGCAGCAGCTTGATGCTCGCCGCGCCGGCAGCGGCAGCCTTCAACAAGGCGACCGTGCGCCCTTCGGCGCCCTGCTGGAACTTGCCCGCCTGGTACGGCTGGTAGATGTAGCGCCGGGTCAGGAACGCGGCGCCGCCGACGTCCGCGACGAAGCGGGTCTTGGCGAACTTGCGGGTGTTCTCCGTGGGGCAGACCAGCGTGGTGCTGGTCGGGCTCGCCTCGGCGGCCGTGTTCGCATTGTTGCCGTCCTCTCCACCGCCACAACCCACAAGCAGCATCGACATCAGGGCGAGCAAGGCGGTCATACGGCGCAACATCCGGGTCTCCATCACAGCGGTCCGGTGCATCGCTTACCTGCCGCGAGCGGCGGGGCGGCCGGAAACAGAACGACGGGGGTCTCCATACCAAGGACGGGGCCGTCCCAATCCACCGCTGGCGCCAAGTGCGGCCCAGCGTCCAGGTCATCCACGGATCGTTCACCGGGATGGGCCGGCTGGGCGGTACGGGGTCAACCGCCCCGCGGCGCTCCGTCCCTGCGGCGCAGCAGCGCGCGGGCGGGGGCCCCGTCGGCGCCGACCAGCGGCATCGGCAGGCAGAACAAGTCGTGCCACCCAGGCTCCACCTGCCGCAGATCGAGGCCCTCCAGGATCACCGCCCTCGCGGACAGCAGCGCGACGTGGGTGGGCGCCGGGTCTCCGAACGGCGCCACCGACAGGTAGTCGTTGCCCACTAGCAGCGTCCCGCGGTCGGCGAGCACCGCCGCGGCGTCGGGGGCTAGGGCGACGAAGTCCGGAACGAACTCGTTCCGGCTCCACAGGGCCGAGTTCGGCGTGCGGAACAGGATGCGCCGCGCCGACGCCGGAACCTCCAGCGCCTCGAGCGTCGCGGCATCGATGTGTCCGGTCACTTCACGGGCGTCCACGACGAACGCCGGACCCACCAGCGCGTCGAGCGGCAGGCTCTCCACCGCCGCGCCGCCTTCCAGAAAGTGCAGAGGCGCGTCCACGTGCGTGCCCGTGTGTACACCGCAGTCGATCCGCGACAGGTTGCACACGTCCCCCGCGGACAGTTGCGCGGCCCGCGACATGCGGTACTGCGGATCGCCCGGAAATGTCACGATCCCCTCGGCGACTGGCAGGGTGACGTCGATCAGGTGTCCGTTCGAGGATGTCGGCATGGAGCCAGTCTGTCTGGCCGCCGGGCCGGGCACCATGGTCGCAAGCGCGTGCCGCGGACAGCCGCGGGAAGAACACCACGGTCGGAATGGAGCAGCGATGGCCTCGCACCACATCGAGCAGACGCCGGAGTGGGCCGCACTGGCAGAGCACCACCGGCAGCTTCGGGACAAGCATCTACGCGCCATGTTCGAGGAGGACGCCGAGCGCGGGACCCGTCTCGCCGTGGAGGCCGAGGGCCTCTACCTGGACTACTCCAAGAACCTGCTGACGTCCGAGACCCTCGCCCTGCTGGTGGCGCTGGCTCGCCGCGCCGGCCTGGAGGAGCGGCGCGACGCGATGTTCGCCGGCGAGCGGATCAATGTCACTGAGGACCGTCCCGTGCTGCACGTGGCGCTGCGGGCACCCGCCGACGCGTCCATCGAGGTTGACGGGGAGAACGTCGTGCCCGCCGTGCACGCCGTCCTCGACCAGATGGCCGCCTTCGCCGATGCGGTCCGCTCCGGAGAGTGGACCGGCGCCACCGGACGCCGCATCACCACGGTGGTGAACATCGGTATCGGCGGATCGGACCTCGGACCGGCGATGGCCTACGAGGCGCTGCGCGACTACAGCGATCGCGACCTGGCGTTCCGGTTCGTCTCCAACGTCGACGGCACCGACATCGTGGAGGCCACCCGCGACCTCGATCCGACGGAGACTTTGTTCGTCATCTCCTCGAAGACCTTCACGACGATCGAGACCCTCACCAACGCCCGCTCGGCGCGGTCCTGGCTGGTCGAGTCCCTCGGCGAGGACGCGGTGAGCCGGCACTTCGTGGCGGTCTCGACCAACACCGACAAGGTGCGCGAGTTCGGCATCGACCCGGCGAACATGTTCGTCTTCTGGGACTGGGTGGGCGGCCGGTACTCGTTCAGCTCGGCGATCGGCCTGTCGCTCATGGTGGCGATCGGCCCGGCTCGGTACCGCGAGATGCTCGCCGGTTTCCACGCCATGGACGAGCATTTCCGGACCGCCCCGCTGGAGCGCAATCTCCCGGTGCTGCTCGGGCTGATCGGGCTGTGGTACGCCGACTTCTTCGGCGCGGAGACGATCGCCGTCCTGCCGTACAGCCAGTACCTGGCGCGCTTTTCGGCATACCTGCAGCAGCTGGACATGGAGAGCAACGGCAAGTCGGTCGACCTGGACGGCAACCCGGTGGCGGTGCAGACCGGTCCCGTGGTGTGGGGCCAGCCGGGGACCAACGGCCAGCACGCCTTCTACCAGCTGATCCACCAGGGTACGAAGTTGATTCCGTGCGACTTTCTCGGCTTCCTGCGGCCGAACCACGACGTGGGCGAGCACCATGACCTGCTCACCGCGAACCTGTTCGCCCAGACGGAGGCGCTGGCCTTCGGTAAGCCGGGCCAGGAGGTCGGGGCAGAGGGGGTGCCGGCGCCGCTGGTGCCGCACCGCACCTTCGACGGCAACCGTCCGAGCAACACGATCCTCGCCGAGCGGCTCACGCCATACGTCTTCGGCCAGCTGGTGGCGCTGTACGAGCACAAGGTCTTCACCCAGGGTGCGATCTGGAACATCAACTCCTTCGACCAGTGGGGCGTCGAACTGGGCAAGGTGCTGGCCAACCGGATCACCCCGGAGCTCGCACCGGACGCTGGCGCACCGGAGCACGACAGCTCGACGAACGAGCTGATCCGGCGCTACCGGGCGGCCCGAGCCGGTGCGGCGAATGCCTGAGCTGTACCTGGTCCGCCACGGCGAGACGGAGTGGAGCCGCAGCGGGCAGCACACCGGCACCACCGATCTGCCGCTCACCGAGGCCGGCGTTGCCGCGGCCCGTGCGTTGCGGTCGATGCTGGGTCACCTGGACAACCCGCTGGTGTTCACCAGCCCCCTGCAACGTGCCCGGGAGACCTGCCGGCTGGCGGGTCTGGACGCCTCCGCGCAGGTCACCGCCGATCTGGTCGAGTGGAACTACGGCGACTACGAGGGCAGGACGACACCTGACATCCGGGCCGAGCGGCCCGGCTGGTTGCTGTGGCGGGACGGCGCCCCGGGTGGTGAGGTCGCGGCCGAGGTCGGGCGGCGGGTCGACCGGGTGATCGAGCAGGTGCGGGGCGCTGCCCGGAACGGCGGCCGGGATGCGGTCGTCTTCGCGCACGGGCACGTGTTGCGGGTGCTGGGCGCCCGCTGGATCGGTCTGCCGCCGCAGGACGGTTCCCGCTTCGCGCTGTCCACCGCGTCGGTGTGCGAGCTGGGCTGGGAGCGGGAGATCCCCGTGTTCCGCAGGTGGAACGACACGTCCCACCTGGCCTGACGTCTCTGTGGCAGCCCGCCGCCGTACCTCCCGCGCCGCCGCTGGCCGGCTGCGCAGGCGTCAGGCCGAGTCGAGCTGCCGGAGTTCCTGCGCGCTCAACGTGATCTGTGCTGCCGCCGCTGAGGCGGTGATCGTCTCAGGCCGGCTGGATCCCGGGATGGGGATCACATGCTCTCCCTGCGCCAGACTCCACGCCAGCGCGACCTGCTGGGCGGAGACCCCTCGAACGCGGCCGACGTCGCCGAAGGCGGCGAAGCGACTGCCGAGCTCTCCGGCCGAGCCCATCCCGCCGAGCGGGCTCCAGGGCAGGAACGCGATGCCGTGCTCGCCGCAGTAGCGCAGCTCGCCGGCCGAGGACCGGAACGCCGGTGAGAACTCGTTCTGCACGCTGGCCAGACCGACGATGCTTTGGGCCAGCTCGATCTGCTGCACGTTCGCGTTGCTGATTCCGACCAGCCGGATCTTGCCCTGCTGCTGAAGGTCCGCGAAGGCGCCGAGCGTCTCGGCGTAGGGCACCTGTGGATCGGGCCGGTGGTACTGGTACAGCCCGATCGCCTCCACCCCAAGCGCCCGCAGCGATGCCTCGCAGGCCCGCTTGACGTACTCGGGGCGCCCGTCCAGCAGCCAGCTGCCGTCCGCGGGGCGGTAGTGGCCGGCCTTGGTCCCCACCAGCACGTCGTCGGCATCGCCGCTGTACGTGGACAGCGCTTTGGCGATCAGTCGCTCGTTGTGCCCGGTGTCGTCGCCGCCGGTGCTGTATGCGTCCGCTGTGTCGATCAACGTGACGCCGGAGTCCAGGGCGGCGTGAATCGTGCGGAGGGAACGGGCCTCGTCCGGACGGTTCTCCAGGGACATCGGCATAGCACCGAGCCCGATGGCGCCGACGTGCCGGTCACCGATCCTGCGCTGCTGCATGCCGAACGTCGTACCCGGGCCCGGATGGGGCACGCCGGCCGGGCGCGTCCGGTTCAGCTGCGGGTCGATCGGCGTGTGGCTCAGCCCGGGTTCCGGGCATTTGGTTTCAGCCTCGGGCCAGTTGCCTGGACTGGACCACCAGCCGGCCCGCCGAGTCCCACACCTCGGCCTCCTCATCGAACCAGCCACCGGCCAGCAGGCGGGCCCGGGTGGCGACCTTGAGCCACCCGGGAGCGGGCACCCCGCGCAGCAACACCGATAGCTGCACCGTGGGTGCCCAGCCGAGCCGTCCCACACCGTAGGTGCTGGGCGGAAGGACGTCCGCGGCCAGCATGGCCACGGTGGGGTCTGGCGGGGTGAGGTCTGCCAGGCGGACCCACGCCCGCATGCTCATCTGCCCGCTGGGCTGTTCGGACATCCAGCCGACGTCGTCCGGGTGGAGCCGGATCTGCAGGCGCTCGGTCAGCTCCACCGGCCGTCCGCTCGGGGTGGTGACCGGACGCACCACGCACTGCTCGACCGGCGGCAGCTCGGGCTCGATCAGGTCGCGGTAGTCGGCGGCGCCGGCGGGAGGCAGCTGGGCACAGGTCACCACGGCCTGGACCATCGGCCGGTCGTGCTGGGTCAGCAGGGCGGACACCGTGCCGACCGTGCGACCGGTCTTGAGCAGCTCGAGCCGCACGGCGGCCGCCTCCCCGGGCTCCGGGGACTGCAGGAAATGCCCGCTCACCGCCACCGGATCGGGGTGGCCGGAGATCGACACGGCCGCCCGGGTCAGCATTGCGAGCAGGTACCCACCGTTCGGGTTGCCGCCGATGGACCAGGACGGGTCGATGTGCGCCGCGTACGTTCCGTCTCCGCGGTCGGTCACCGCGGTGGCATCGGCGAACTGGGACACCCGTGCTCCTTTTCTGTTCGGCGGGTCGGCGGGCCTCGCGGGAGTCTGCGGCCAGACGGTAGTGGGCAGCTGAATCCTTCCGCCCGCGGGCCGTCCTCACTCGTCCGCCGGCGGGCCCTGCCCGCACTGCCCGCCCCGCCCGCCCGCCCGCACTGCCCGCACTGCCCGCCTGCGGGCCGGGCGACATTGCCGACCAGGTTCACTCAGGCGGAGTACTTCAGCTCCTCGCATCCGTTGCCGAAGAATTCGTTGTGCCCAGGATTCGACCCGCCGCCCGAGCGCAGACCCACGCGCTCGGATCCGCCCGTGGGGGCGTGGCGGGTCTTGCCTCCACCACCGGACTCGTCCTGCTGGCCACTGCCGGCACGGCGGTGCTGTCGCTGGCGGGTGTTGCCACCCTCGATCCGCCGACGCCCACGTCGGTGGTCGCCGCGGGCACCCCGATCGACAGCGCGGACATCCGCATCGCCCCCGGGGTTGACCTGCGGTCGACCGCTGTCCGGCCCTTGTCGAAGGCACGTCGGAATGCGCCGACGCTGAGCTCCGGTGCGGCACGTGTTGGGTCGGACCGCATCCGCACACTTGCGGCGAGCCCGGTCAGCGCCTTCCTCGAGCAGGCCGACGAATTGCGGCCGACGCCTTCCGCCGCCAGTGACGCACCAGGTGGCGGCACCCGCCCGCCCGTGGCACCGGACCGCGCCCCGTCGACTGGGCTGACAGGAACTGCATCGCCGACGGGCAGCGTCAGTCCCACGGGCACGAGAACTCCCGAGCCCACGGGGACGCGCAAGACCCCGAAGCGCGGCAAGGCGTCGAGCACCCCGAAGTCCACCAAGACGATGAAGGCTCCCAAGCCGACGAAGACGATGAAGGCTCCCAAGCCGACGAAGACGATGAAGGCTCCGAAGCCGACGAAGACGATGAAGGCTCCCAAGCCGACGAAGACGATGAAGGCTCCCAAGCCGAGCAAGATGAAGGCTCCGAAGCCGACCAAGAAGATGAAGGCTCCCAAGCCGACAAAGACCTCCAAGGCTCATCGGCCGTCGACGACCAGGACACTGCTTCCGACGGCGATGCCCGACTGGCCGACAGTGCCGATGCCGCGGGAACCGCGGGCAACCGCCCCGGTCAGCTGGCAGCACCCGTCGCCGGACCGGATGTCCACGGGACCGGCGTCCTCGGCCGACGGCACGCGTGCGGTGAGCAGCGAGCGCCCGCGCCCGCGGTCCTCCCGGCCCCCAGCCGAACTGAGCCCTGCCCCGGTCGCTCGAGCTACGTCCGCCGTCCCCCGCCGCTAGCAGCGGCCCCCCGGTCAGGACAGCCCGACGATCTCGCCGTTCTCGTCCAGATCCATGCCGAAGGCGGCCGGCTCAGCGCCCAGCCCCGGCATGGTCCGCATGTCACCGCAGATCGGATAGACGAAGCCCGCGCCCACGTTGGCGCGCACCTCGCGCACCGGCAGCCGCCAACCGGTGGGGGCTCCCAGCAGTCGGGCATCCGACGACAGGGACAGGTGCGTCTTCGCGACGCAGATCGGCAGCGTGCCATAACCGTTGCGCTCGTAGCCGTCGAGCTGGCGCTGCGCCATGGGGGTGTAGTCCACGCCGTCGGCACCGTAGACCTTGGCCGCGATCGTCTCGATCTTCTCGCGCAGGGACGCCGAGTCCGGGTAGAGCAACCGGAACTCCGTCGGCTCCTCCGCGGCCTCCGCGACCGCCTCCGCCAGCTCGGCCGCGCCCTTGCCGCCCTCGGCGAAGTGGTTCGTCACCGCCACCCGGGCGCCCATCGACTCCGCGATCTCCCGGATCGCGGCGTGCTCGGATGGGTGGTCGTCCGGGAAGGCGTTGATCGCCACGACAGGGGAGACACCGTGCAGGCGGATGTTCTCAATCTGCTTGCGCAGGTTGGCGCCGCCGATGTGCACCTCGTCCGGATTCTCGGCCAGCATTCCCGGCGGCAAGGGCCGGCCCGCCACCACCTTGTGACGCCCGGAGTGCGCCTTGAGCGCCCGGACGGTCGCGACGAGCACGGCGGCGTCCGGGTGCAGTCCGGAGATGCGGCTCTTGATGTTGAAGAACCGCTCGGCACCCATGTCGGCGCCGAACCCCGCTTCCGTGATGAGGAAGTCGCCGCCCCGGATACCGATCTGGTCCGCCACGATGGAGGAGTTGCCGGTGGCGATGTTGCCGAACGGGCCGGCGTGCACCAGCACGGGGGTGTTCTCCAGGGTCTGCAGCAGGTTGGGCTTGATCGCCTCGCGCAGGATGACGGCCATGGCGCCCGCGCCGCGCAGGTCCTCGGCGGTGACCGGGGCGCCGTCGGTGTCGTAGCCGACGACGATGCGACCCAGCCGGGCCCGCAGGTCCTGCAGTGATGTGGACAGCGCCAGAATCGCCATGACCTCGGATGCGGCGGTGATGTCGAACCCGCTCTGCCGGGGAATGCCGTCGAGGCGACCGCCCAGGCCCAGCACGATGTTGCGCAACGCACGGTCGTTGACGTCCAGCACCCGCCGCCAGGTGATGTCATGCAGGGCCAGCCGACGCGGGTTGCCGTGGTGCAGCGAGCTGTCCACGATCGCCGACAGGGTGTTGTGTGCCGCCGTGACGGCGTGCATGTCCCCGGTCAGGTGCAGGTTGAGCGTCTCCATGGGGACGATCTGGCTGTAGCCGCCGCCCGCGGCGCCTCCCTTGATGCCGAATGTCGGTCCCATCGAGGGCTGGCGGACGGCGACGGTGGCGGTGCGCCCGATGTGCTTGAACGCCTGTCCCAGACCCACCGCGGTGGTCGTCTTGCCCTCACCCAGCGGGGTCGGCGTGATCGCCGACATCACCACGTAGCGGGCGCGGGGGCGGTCCGCCAGCTCGTCGATGGCCGACAGCTTGATCTTGGCCACCCCTTCGCCGTACGGCTCCAGCAGATGCGATCCGATGCCCATGCCGGCGGCGATGTCGGTCAGTGGCAGCCGGGTCGCGGAGCGGGCGATGGCCAGATCAGTGGGAAAACCCATGGTCGGAAGTCCTTTCCCGGACGCCCCGCGGCGCCGGACGGCGTCGGCATGCACCCTGCAGTCAAGCACCGTGGACGTGGGCGCGAGGCATCGGGCGGACCGGGCGTGCCCGCCGCGATTGTGGCCATCTCTGGCGGATCCCGGCGCGGGTGGCGGCGACTGGGGAGACCTGGTGGGAGCACAGTCCGTCGCCTGCACCTGGGGCACGGGCGGAGAGGGGGCACGGGTGAAGATGCGGCACGGGTGGAGAAGCGCGTCAGCGCGGTGGCCGACCCCCCTGCAGGGCCGGCCGTCCGCGCTGACGTGACTCGGAGCGCACGAGGCGGAATCCCGGCGGGCTAGTGCCGGGCGGCTGGGCGCTCTGGAGCCATGGTTACCCGAGATGCCGCTCTTCTTGCGCCGAAGTTACCTGACGGCTCGGTAAGGGGAATCTGTCGTTCGAGGCGGCGCAGGGCGGCCAGCGCAGGAGGTCATGGACTAGCTAGGTCTGACTACGCCGGGGGCGTCTGGTGGCCTAGAAGGCCGCTGTAGCGGCGCTGCGCGTAGTGCGCATGGGCCTCCACCGCGCGGCTTGACATCCGTACGCCTCACTTTTCTGAGGACTTCCGGCTTCCTTCATCCGATTGGCGTAGCACGGCTTCCGGCGATGTCCCCGATCCCCAAAGCAAGCCACTCCCGGCACTGGTCCGGGTTTCCAACTTGTAAGGGGATGTCGTGCAGCTCAATGCGATCGCAAAGTCGTCCACGTTCCGCCGCGTCATGGGGGCCGCGGTGGTGGCCCTCTCCTGCGCGGGCACATTGGCCACCACGGTGCCGGCCAACGCCGCCTCCACGGAGCAGGTCGGGACCACCGGCACTTGGAACAAGTACACCCTCGCGTTCGAGGACAACTTCAACGGTACGGCGCTGGACACCACCAAGTGGACCAAGTACGTCGGCGCGCCCAACGGCGGCAATGGCGACTGGGACCCCGCCAACGTGGTGCTGGGCGATGGCACCATGCGCCTGCGCACGTCCCGGACCGCGGACGGCCGGTGGATTTCAGCGGGTGTGTCGAACGCGAAGTCGGTCAAGCAGCAGTACGGCAAGTGGCAGATCCGCGTCCGGCTCGACAAGGGCTACGGCATCCGCAACGTCGCCCTGCTGTGGCCGACGACCGGCTGGCCGCCGGAGGTGGACTTCCTGGAGACCAGCGGTCGCGACCCGCTCAAGACCAAGAACACCCTGGCCAGCCACTACAAGGACGCGTTCGGCGTCCACCGGGTGTGGCAGCAGCGCGTCTACAGCGACTACACGCAGTGGCACACCATCGGCGTGAAGTACGAGCCGGGCCTGATGCAGTTCACGCTGGACGGCGTCGTGGTGGCCAAGCTCACCGAGAACCTTCCCAAGTCGTCGATGTGGCTGGGCATGCAGACGGCGCTCGGCTCCGCCGCCCTCGGGGCGGCTCCGAACGAGACCACCCCCCGGATCGTGGACATGCAGGTCGACTGGGTGAAGATCTACCGCTACAACGCCGCGGGCTGAGCCTGCTCAGCAGGCAAGGGGCTCAACGCGGGCTCACAGCAGGGGACGGCCGCCGGCCGTCCCCTGCTGTCGTTCTGTGCGGGGGGCGGCCCGAATCGGGGTATCCCACCACGCACAGGGGGTGGCGCTCCGGCCGCGGCCCGGGAACGGAGGACACATGAGCGAGGCCGGAGACGGCGGCCCACGGTGGTACTGGTGCCTGGCCCATAACGCGGTGGAGTCCGAGGAAGGCTGCCGGGGCAGCGACCGGATGGGCCCGTATGCCTCTGCGGCGGATGCGGCGAACTGGCGCGCCATCGCCGCCGCGCGCAACGAGGCGTGGGATGCCGAGGACGCCGGCTGAAGCAACGCCCGCCTGACATTGCGGATCGCGGCCGCGCTCACTCGCCGAGCGCCGTGTGCATCTCCCAGATCAGCACCTCGGCCGTCGTCGTGGTGCTCAGTCGCAGCGCAGGGGCCTGGGTGCAGCGCACCTCGTCACCGGTGGACAGCTCGCCGGCGCCGGTGAGCTCAGCTGTACCGGTCACCACGAATACGTGGAGGTGCCGGGCCTCGGGCAACGTCACGACATCACCGGGCCTCAATCGCGCCGCGTGCAATGCGGCGCCGCGGTTACGCAGGCGCAGCGCCGCCGTCCCGGCATCCCTGGCTATGCCGGACGCCACGGTCGTGAGCCGCCCGCTCGCGAACGGTTCTGCGAGCTGTCCGCGCTGATATTCGGGGTCGGTGGCCCGCTCGTCCGGCATGACCCACATCTGAATGAAACGCACCGGATCCGTCGCGGACGCGTTGCCCTCGGAGTGGACGAGGCCCGCCCCCGCGCTGAGCACCTGCACCGCGGGTGCGCTCAGGGTGTGCGCGGCGCCGCCTGAGTGCGCGTGAGCCACAACCCCGTCGGCCACCCAGGTGACGATCTCGACCTCGCGATGCTCATGGTCGAGAAATCCGGCGCCGGGGTGCAGCAGCTCCTCGGTGCAGGCGATGAGGACACCGTGGAAGACGTTCGCCGGGTCGTAATGCGCACCGAAGGAGAACGAGTACCGGCTGCACCCTCCGGGCCGGTCCGTGCGGAACCGGTCAGCCGCACGACGGACGACGACGTGCTGCCCCAACGCGTCCGCAACCACCTGCGGCGCTCCTTTCGACCGGTGCTGGCTGGACGTCCTGCATGTGTCTTCGGGTGCACGATGCCCGCCCACGCACGGTGCACGATGCCCGCCGCGCACGGTGCACGATGCCCGCCGCGCACGGTGCGATGACCCTGCTGCCGGCTCGATCATCGCGGTACGCGCGGGGTCGACGGCGGCCTGGTGTACCTGGGCCCGTTCGCAGTGCCGCGGACCGGGTGAACGCCGTCCGTCGCCAGCCGCTCCAACTGTTCGCCTTGCCGACCTGCTGACGTCGCCCGTCCGCCGTGGTGCGGACGCCTGCCGCCGCTGCACTTCCCTCGAGTGGCCGGGCACCGGCCGCCGAGTGGTCGGGAGGAACAGTGGGTCCGCGGAACTCCAAGCGGGTGGCAGGGCTCGTCGCCGGAGCGACGGCTGCACCCTTGATTGCGCTGTCCGGCGGGCAGGCAGGCGCCGTCGACGGCAAGCCGGCCGCCACCGCACTCGACGGCCGGGGGCCGCTGGTCGTGGGACACCGCGGCGCGTCGGGCTACCGTCCGGAGCACACCCTGGCGTCGTACGAACTGGCCGCGCGGATGGGTGCGGACTATCTCGAGCCGGACCTGGTCGCCACCAAGGACGGCGTGCTGGTGGCCCGGCACGAGAACGAGATTTCCGGCACCACGAACGTCGAGTCCGTGCCTGCTTTCGCCAACCGGCGCACGACGAAGACCATCGACGGCGTCGAGGTCACGGGCTGGTTCACCGAGGACTTCACGCTCCGTGAGCTGCGCCGCCTGCGCGCCAAGGAGCGGCTGCCGGCGGTCCGGCAGGAGAGCACCTTGTTCGACGGGCTGTACGGCATCCCGACGCTGCAGGAGATCGTCGACCTGAGCGCCCGGCTCACCCGAGATCTCGGCCGGCCGATCGGGATCTTCCCGGAAACTAAGCACCCCACCTACTTCGCATCGATCGGCCTGCCGCTCGAGGAGCCCTTGGTGGCCGTGCTGCG
>JALYNC010000074.1 GCA_030773415.1 Actinomycetota bacterium | reverse complement strand
GGACGGCAGGTCGCCTTCCTGCCCCGGCACGGGGTGGACCACCGCTTCCCACCCCACCGCATCCCCTACCTGGCCAACCTCTGGGCGCTGCGGAGCCTCGGCGTGCGGCAGGTCCTCGCTCCGTGCGCGGTGGGCAGCCTGCGGCCCGCATTCGGGCCCGGCTCGCTGGTCGTCTGCGACCAGCTCGTGGACCGCACATCCGGACGGCGGCAGACGTACCACGACACGGGGGCCGTCCACGTGCCGTTCGCCGACCCCTATTGCCCGACGGGCCGCGCGGTCGCCGTCGGCACAGCCCGTGCTGCGGACTGGTCCGTCGTGGACGGCGGCACCATCGTCGTCGTCGAGGGGCCGCGCTTCTCCACGCGCGCCGAGTCGCAGTGGTTCGCCGCGCAGGGCTGGTCGGTCGTCAACATGACGGGGCATCCGGAGGCGGTCCTCGCCCGCGAGCTGGCCCTCTGCTACACCACCGTCGCTCTCGTCACCGACCTCGATGCAGGGGTCGAAGGCGGCGGAAGCGTCACCCAGGCCGAGGTGTTCCGGGTGTTCCGGGAGAACACCGCGCGGCTGCGGTCGCTGCTGCTGTCCGTCGTCGCCGCGCTTCCGCTGGAGCGCACCTGTCGCTGCGGCTCGGCGCTGGACGGCATCGAGCACGACCTCGTGCTGCCGTGACGGGCTCACGAGCCGCTGCGTGGGGCCTTCGGGAGGCGCTGTCTGCGTGCTGAGCGCTCTGCCGCTGGCGCCTGCTCACCACGCGTCGAGCACGAGCGCCTGGAACACCAGGGCGGTCGAGGCGTTCAGGGGGAGCCATCTGCGCTGTCGCGACGACGGCAGCCCGGCGCAGAGCGTGACCGTCCGGGGCGCGAGGGCCCTCATCCTCCGTGGGTTCACCAGCAGCGACGGCTCCCCGGGCGGGAGCTGGCCGCCGCCTCCGCCCTCGGTGCCGCGATCGCAGCCGCTCTACGGGAACGGTTCCGCTGCCCCACCGACCCCAGCCGCTCAGCGCGAGCAGCGTTCCGGCAAGACCCGCCCGAGAAACAGCCTGGCAACGGGGGCTAACCGGCGATACTGCCTGCCGGTGAGCGGAGATCCGACCGGCATCAAGATCGGCTACGCGCGGGTATCTACCACAGGCCAGGACCTCACCACCCAGCGCGACGCCCTCGCCGCCCTCCTGGCGACGGTCGCCGAGTTCGAGGCCGACCTCGCCCGTGCCCGTATCCGCGAGGGCATGGCCGTCGCCAAGGCCAAGGGCCGGCTGCGCGGCAAGCAGCCCAAGCTCAGCCCAAGCAGGAAGCCCACCTCGTCGCGCTCTGGCGTGCCGGCGGGCACACCACCCTCGAGCTCGCCGAGCTCTTCGCCGTAGCCCGCTCCACGGTGCACCGCGCGATCCAGCGCGCCGGCAGCCCCTCACCCGCAGCCCCCCGGGCGGCACCGGACCTGAGACGTCTCAGAACCCGTGTCCGCATGTCCGCTTCTCGTAACCCCGCCGGGTAGCGGAAAGGAGCACCGGGCGAGATCGACAAGCCCCGCGAGGACAGTCTCGCAAACGGCCGGTTCGGAGACGCGCGGCGGCGGTGATTACGAGTGAGGACGGCAACGAGGTTGTTCTCGGGCCGCTGCCGCCCACAGGGGGTCCAGACGGTTCGATAGGAAGGTGGGATGCCGCAAGCCACCGGGGACCCAGTGCAGGCCTTCCTCGCCGCGGCTCGGCAGGTGCGTGCGTCCGGGCTCGGTACGGCGGAGCAGTCGTATTACCCGGCGGTCGTAAAGGTCCACTCGATCGGGTTCGTGTTCTGCTCCTCCAGGATCTGTTCGAGCTGGAAATTCAGGACCTCGGCGACGAGGTCTTCCCCGCTGGAGAAGTAGCGGTAGAACTGGCCTTTTCCGGTTCATTCCTGACGGAGCGCCGCCAGGACGGAAGAGCTGCCGGGCCTTCGGCACGGCAGTCCGAGCGTGTGTGCCGTCCCCCCGATCCAGGACCCATCGGGGGCACGCAGCGAGCACCAGCCGCAGCGGCACGTGAAGCAAGGATTCGTCGACCGCTACCGATCATCTGAGACAGCAATTGTCTCGACGAGTACAGCCGCCAAGCTTGGGCAAGGAGCGAGCGATGGGCGGCCAGCGGCGTCCTGTCCGCTGGAGAGACACTGACCGGGCGAGGAGGCGGGTGGAGTGAGAGCACTGACGTGGCAGGGCACACAACAGGTTTCGGTGGAGACGGTTCCGGACCCGCAGATTCAGGAACCGACCGACGCGATCGTGCGGATGACCTCCACCGCGATCTGCGGCTCCGACCTGCACCTGTACGACGTACTCGGGATGTACCTCACGTCCGGTGACATCCTCGGCCACGAGCCGATGGGCATCGTGGAGGAGGTCGGACCCGAGGTCAGCCACATCCAACCCGGCGACCGGGTGG
>JALYNC010000073.1 GCA_030773415.1 Actinomycetota bacterium | reverse complement strand
CTGGGAGGCGCGTGCCGTCGAGGAGCTGTTCGGCATGCTGATGCGCCGCAAGGCGATGCAGCTGCTGGCGGACGAGCAGTGGGTGCGCCTGACACTGCGCCCGCTGGTGAGCGGGTCCAGTGGCAGGGCCGGAGAACGGCACCAGATTCCCGAGACGGAGTGGGGCCGGTGGTTCGACGAGGCCGTGAGCGCCGCGCTCCGGGACCCAGCCGTCGTGACGGAGACCCCGGTCTGACGAGCGTTCCCGCTTACAGCGGGGACCGGTACGCGGGGCGCCAAGCAGCGACAGAACCGCCTTCGGTCAGTTCCCGAAGATCTTCGTCATGGACAGGGCGCCCGGTCCGATGATGATGACGAACAGCGCCGGCAGGATGAAGAAGACCAGCGGGAACAGGATCTTGACGGCAACTTTCTGCGCCTGCTCCTCGGCGGCCTGCTGGCGCTTGAGCCGCATCTGCTCCGCCTGCGTCCGCAGCACGTTGGCGATCGGGATGCCCAGCGCCTCGGCCTGCACCACCGAGGCGGTGAAGCCCCGGAGCTCGGGCACGTCGTTGCGCTCTCCCATCGCGCGGAAGCAGTCGCTGCGGCTCTTGCCGATCTGCATCTCCTGCAGCACCCGGAAGAACTCCGCGGCCAGTGGGCCTTCGGTGTTGCGTGCCACCTGGGAGATGGCGGCGTCGAAGGCGAGTCCCGCCTCGACGCTGATCGTCATCAGGTCCATGGCGTCCGGCAGCGACTTCTTCATCTTGGCCTGACGCTTGGTGCCGGCGTTGTACAGCAGGATGTCCGGCAGGTACAGGCCGAACGCCGCAAAAGCCGGAGCGAAGACCAGGACGGCACCGCCACCGGACCGCAGCCCCAGCAGGACGCCCAGAGCACCCAGCGCCACCAGGCCGGCACCCTTGAACGCGAGGACCCGCTCGACGTTCCAGGCGCCCGGGTTTCCGGCCTTGTCCAGCCGTGCCTGCAGGTTCTGACCTACCCCGGCAGGCGACACCCGCCGCACCAGTGCGATCAGCCGGTCGCGTGCCGGCGCCATCACCCGATCGGAGAACGGCGCGGTTGTCTGCGGCAGTACGTCCGCCGACAACTCGCGGATGGACTGCAGCGCCGCCGCGGTCCGTTGTGCGCTGCCCCGGCCGGCCGCGCCCGCGGCCAGGGTGCCGGTCGCCAGCAGCAGGGCGCCGAAGATCGAGCCGAGCCCGATCAGAAGAACCGGGTCCATCAGGCCTCCACCTGGATCAGTTTCCGCATCCACAGCGCGCCGAGCACCATGAACGCCACCGCAGCAACGAGCATCGTGATACCGAGCGGCTGGGTGTACAGCGGCCGCATGTACTCGCGACGGAAGGTGAACTCGTAGGCCGCCATGGCGATCGGCAGGCCGATCAGGATGACCGCCGACAGGCGCCCCTCGGCGGACAGCGCGTGCACCTGCCGGCGAAGCTTGGCGCGCTCGCGCATGGTGTCCGAGACACCGGTAAGCACCTCGGCGAGGTTGCCGCCCACGTCACGCTGCACCCGGACCGCCATGACCACCCACCGCCAGTCACGGCTGTCCATCCGCTCGGCGATGTCGTCGAGCGCATCCTCCAGCGGCACGCCCAGCCGGGCCTCCGCCAGGGCGCGTCCCAGCTCCGCCGCCATCGGTTCGGACCCCTCCTGGACGACGGAGTCCAGCGCCTGGGGGAGCGAGTACCCGGCGGAGAGGCTGGCCGCCACCAGTTGCAGGGAGTCGGGCATCCCGGACAGGAAGGCGTTCTGGCGCCGCCACGCCTTGAACGCCAGCCACCCGGTGGGCAGCAGCACGCCCCCGGCGACGGCGAACACCAGCCCGACCGGGAACCAGGCGCCGAGCAGTGTGAGCACGAGGAGCAGGCCGATGGCGACACCACCTTGTAGCAGCAGCCACTCGTTCACCCGCACGGGGACCGCGGCCCGCTCCAGTCGCAGGGTGATGCGCGCGTCCCAGCCGCGCTTCTTGGCCACCCGGCCGGCGAAATCGAGGACCGACTGGGCGATCGCCGAGTCTTCCTCGGGCTCGGGATCGCTCGCCGGGTTAAGGGTGTAGCGCCCCAGCAGTTTCGCCATCCCTGCCTGTCCGCTCGTGCGGCGGCTGGTCGCGCTCAGCAGCAACCAGCCGAGCAGGGCGAGCCCGGCGAACAGCGCGGCCAGCGCCGGAAGGACCGCTGCCGTGGTCCTCGGCTCCACCGTGGGCAGCAGCTTCTCGCTTGCTGCGGCGGCGGCGGCGGGAGATTCGGGCAGCAGCACCACGGCGGAGTCGAGCACACGGGCCGCGCCTTGACCGGACACGACCCGTACGGTGACCTGCTTGCCGGCCACTTCGGCCGGGACCGGCGCCGTGACCGTGACCGTTCGCGCAGTGGTCGCGGAAGCAGCCGTCAGAGCCCGAAGCAGCCCGGCGGTGTCCGTCGCGGGAACGACCCGTCCGGAACCCGCCTTCGCGATGCGCCCGAGCACCGCGGAGGTCTTGTCATCCGTAGCCAGGGTGATGACGTTGACGGTGACGCCGGATCGGGAGATCGCCGTGAGCGCGGCCTCCAGACGGGCCGTGCTGGCGGTGTCCGCACCGTCGCTGAGCACCAGCAAATCGCGTTTCCCGGTGGCGCCGAGGCTTCCTGCGGCGACCAGCAGTCCGTCGTAGAGAGCCGTCGAGCCCTTGGGCGTCAGGTTCTGCACCGCAGCGCTGACCGCCTGCCGGTCGGTGGTCGGGGCGACGACCACGGCGGCCGTGTCGCTGAACCGCGCCACACCCACCCGGACGCCGGCCGGTACGCCACGGAGGTACGCCGCGCTGGCCTGCTTCACCCGCGCCATGCTGGCGCCGGCCATCGATCCGCTGGCATCCACCAGCAGCATCACCGAGCGTTGGGCGGGCTGCGGCGCCGGCGTCGCGCTGCGCACGGTGGCCGGCACGCGGATCCCGTTGTACTCGAGCGAAACGGAGCTTCCGGCGGCCGGGGCGGTCCCGCCGCTCATCCGCACCTCGAGCGAGTCGTCCCGGGGGGTGATTTTCTCGATGCCGGTCTCCGGAGCCGCCCCGGCGGGACCACCAACTGCACCGATTGACAGGCCGGCGGCCAGCGTTGCGGCGACCACACCGGCGTAAAGACGCCGTGTCATCGGGCCACTCGCTCGAAGGCGAACAGGCCCGCGGGCACGTGAACGCCGGCATCGGTGAGCCGCTCGAGGAACTTGGGACGCAGGCCGGTTGACTTCAGGTGCCCCTGGAAGCGGCCGGCGTCGTCGACGCCCATCCCGAAGTCGTAGAGGAAGATGTCCTGCAGCGTGATGACGTCGCCCTCCATGCCGACGACCTCGGTCACGTGGGTGATCCGGCGGGTGCCGTCCCGCAGGCGGGTCTGCTGCACGATGAGGTCGACGGCGCTGGCGACCTGCTCGCGGATGGCGCGGACCGGCAGGTCCATGCCGGCCATCAACACCATCGTCTCCAGGCGGCTGAGGACGTCGCGCGGGGAGTTGGCGTGCACGGTGGAGATGGAGCCGTCGTGGCCGGTGTTCATCGCCTGCAGCATGTCCAGTGCCGCACCGTCCCGGACCTCGCCGACGACGATCCGATCGGGGCGCATGCGCAGCGAGTTGCGCACCAGGTCGCGGATCGTGATCGCTCCCTTGCCCTCGATGTTGGCAGGGCGCGACTCCAGGCGCAGAACGTGTTCCTGGCCCAGCTGCAGCTCGGCGGCGTCCTCGATGGTGACGATGCGCTCATCGCCGGGAATCGACGACGACAGCACGTTCAGGGACGTGGTCTTTCCCGAACCGGTGCCGCCGCCGATGAGGATGTTGAGCCGACCCCGGACGCAGGCATTCAAAAAGTCGGCGACGGGCCGGGTCATAGTGCCGAACTCGATCAGGTCATTCGCGGTGAACGGGTCGGTCGAGAACTTGCGGATGGTCAGCATGGAGCCGTCGAGGGCGATCGGCGGGACCACCGCGTTCACGCGGCTGCCGTCGGGCAGCCGGGCGTCGACCATGGGGCTAGCCTCATCCACCCGGCGGCCCACCCGGCTCACGAT
>JALYNC010000072.1 GCA_030773415.1 Actinomycetota bacterium | reverse complement strand
GTGCTGGCCAGCAGCACCAGCCGGTTCCGCGCCGCGTTCACCCGGCCGGCGACGGGGCGGTGTTCCCCTGCGGCTGCTCCTGCTGCGGCTGCTCCTGCTGCGGCTGCCCCTGCTCGACAGGCGGCTGGCCCTCCTGCGGGCCGCCTTCACCGGGGCCGGCCGGGCCCCCCGGCGTCGAGAGCCGATCCTTCGGCGGGGCGATCTCCAGCTCCTTGGAGTTCCACGAACCGAACCGTGGATTGATCTTGACCCCCACATCCTTGGCCACCTCGGACAGGTACGCCCGCAACTTCTCGTTGCGCTGCTCACCCAGGGCCTGGGCGCGCAGCTGCGGGGTGGCTTCCTGCAGGGAGACCGTCTTCTTCTCGATGATGCGGACGACGTGCCAGCCGAACTCGGTCTGCACCTGGACGATGTCCCCCGGCTTGCCGTTGAAGATCGCGTCCGCGAACGGCTTGACGAATGCACCGCGACCGGCGAAGCCGAGGTCGCCGCCCTTGTCCTTGTTCGACGTGTCGATGGACTGAGCCTCGGCGATCTCAGCGAACTTGGAAGGGTCTCCCTTCACCTGCCGCAGGATCTGGTCGGACGCGGCCTTGTCCTTGACCAGGATGTGGGCCGAATGGACCTGGTTGAACTGCTCGGCGTTCTGCTGGTAGAGCTGCTGAAGCTGAGGGGCGGGCACCTCCACGTCCTCGACCAGCTTGTCCCCAAGCTTGTCCGCCAGGACGATGTCTTCGACGACATCGGGGATGTCGGCGGCAGCCACCCCGCTCTCGGCGGCGCGGCTCTCGAGCGCCTCCCGACCGCCCGACTGCTGGGCCAGCTCATCGATGCGGGCGTCCACCTCCCCACCGGTGACCTTCACGTCTTTGCGTTCGGCGGCCTGGGCCAGCAGTTCCCGCCGCACGAGCGTGGACAGCTGCTGGCGCTCGAAGCCGGCGCGGTCGGCCTCGATCTGCCGCTTGGCGCCCTCGTTCTTCGACCCGCGCTGCACGAGCTCCTGCAGTTCGCTGGTCGCGACGCGCTGGTCTCCGACGGTGGCTGCGGCACCGGGCCGAGCGGCGTCGCCCTCACCACAGGCCGTGAGAGCGAGCAGGCCGGCAGCGGCCAGGGCGGCGAGGCGTCCGGCCCGCCGGGAAGTGCGTGTCACGGTTGTCCTTCCGATGCAGTCGACGTTCGTGGAACGGGTTATGCCAGGGTCCGCCGGGCTCGGTGGCGGTTTCGCCGCCGCCATCACGCTGTGTCCTTGACGTCCTTGACGGCCTTGACGGCTGCGTCTTGCAGAGCCGTGTCCAACAGGGTGCGGCACCACTCCAGTAATGCAGTGTCCCGTACCGGCGATCCCCCGATTCGGGCGGTCATCGGTTTGGGCACGAGGATGGTCCGCGTCGGCGCCTTGACGACGGACCGGGGATAGAGCCGCATCAGGCGCAGCGACTGCGACTCTCTCAGTTCGACGGGCGCGAGCCGAACGTAGTTCCCCTGCACCGACACCTCCGTCAGACCGTAGCCCCGGGCATGTATCCGGAACGCCGCCACGGCGAGCAGGTTCTCCACCGGCTCGGGCAGGGGCCCGTACCGGTCGGCCAGCTCCGCGCGGACCTCGGCCAGGGCGACCGCGTCGTTGGCCGCGGCGATGCGTTTGTACGCCTCCAGGCGCAGCCGCTCGCCGGGCACGTACTCGTGCGGCAGGTGCGCGTTCACGGGCAGATCGACCTTGGTGTCGGGCAGCTCGGCCTCGCCGCCACCCTTGTACTCGGCGACCGCCTCCCCGACCAGCCGGACGTACAGGTCGAACCCGATGGCGGCGATGTGCCCGGACTGCTCGCCGCCCAGCAGGTTGCCGGCGCCGCGGATCTCCAGATCCTTCATCGCCACCGCCATACCCGCGCCCAGATCGGTGTTCTGGGCAATCGTGACGAGCCGGTCGTGCGCGGTGTCGGTCAGCGGCTTCTCCGGCGGATACAGGAAGTAGGCGTACGCCCGCTCCCGGCCGCGGCCGACGCGGCCGCGCAGCTGATGCAGTTGGGACAGGCCGAAGATGTCGGCCCGCTCGACCAGCAAGGTGTTCGCGTTGGAGATGTCCAGGCCGCTCTCCACGATCGTCGTGCAGACCAGGACGTCGTACGCCTTCTCCCAGAAGCCGACCATGATCTGCTCGAGCTGCTCCTCGCCCATCTGCCCGTGGGCGGTGGCGATGCGCGCCTCCGGGACGAGCTCCCGCAACCGGGCCGCGACCCGGTCGATGGACTCCACCCGGTTGTGGATGTAGAAGACCTGGCCTTCACGCAGCAGCTCACGCCGGATAGCCGCGCCGATCTGCCGTTCGTCGTACGCCCCGACGAACGTGAGCACCGGATGGCGTTCCTCCGGTGGCGTGAGGATGGTCGACATCTCCCGGATGCCGGTGATGGACATCTCCAGCGTCCGCGGAATAGGGGTGGCGGACATGGTCAGCACGTCCACCGACGTCCGGAGCCGCTTGAGGTACTCCTTGTGCTCGACGCCGAAGCGTTGCTCCTCGTCGACGATCACCAGGGCGAGATCCTTGAACTGGGTGCTGGCCGACAGCAACCGGTGCGTGCCGATGACGACGTCCACCTCGCCGTCCGCCACGCCCTTGAGGATCGCCGCCTGTTCCTTGGCCGAGTTGAACCGGCTGACCGCCTTGACGGTCACCGGGAACTGGGCGAACCGCTCGGAGAACGTCGTGTAGTGCTGCTGGGCCAGCAGCGTCGTCGGCACTAGGACGGCCACCTGCTTGCCGTCCATCACCGCCTTGAACGCCGCCCGCACCGCGATCTCGGTCTTGCCGTAACCGACGTCGCCGCAGATCACCCGGTCCATCGGCACGACGGACTCCATGTCGGCCTTCACCTCGTTGATGGCCGCCAGCTGGTCGGGTGTCTCGGTGTAGGCGAAGGCATCCTCGAGCTCGCGCTGCCAGGGGGTGTCCGGCCCGAAGGCGTGTCCGGGGGTGGCCATCCGGGCGCTGTAGAGCCGGATCAGCTCGGCGGCAATCTCCTTGACGGCCTTGCGCGCCCGTCCCTTCGCCTTCTGCCAATCCGCGCCGCCCAGCCGGTGCAGCGTCGGCGCCTCACCACCGGCGTACCGGGTGACCTGCTCCAGCTGGTCGGTCGGCACGAACAGCCGGTCGCCGCGGGCGTACTCCAGCACCAGGTACTCCCGGGTGGCACCGGAGATCGTGCGCTGGATCATCTCGACGAATCGGCCGACGCCGTGCTGTTCGTGGACCACCAGGTCGCCGGGGCGCAGCGACAGCGGGTCGACGCTGTTGCGCCGGCGGCTGGGCAGCCGCCGCATGTCCTTCGTGCTCCCCCGTTGGCCGGACAGATCGGTCTCCGTGAGCACCGCCAGCTGGAGCTGCTCGGACACGAAACCGGACCCCAGCTGGCCCGTGCTGACCGTCGCGACGGCGGGCTCTGGTTCGTCGGCGAGATCGAAGTGCAGCCGCGCCCCGATGTCCGCGCCGCGCAGCAGCTCCGCGATCCGCTCAGCCGGCCCATGGCCCTCGGTCACCAGAACGGCTCGCCACCCGGCGGAGATCCAGTCCCGGACGTCGGTGAGCGCCCGCTCGGTGTCACCGCGGTAGGCCTCGGCGGGACGGGCGGCGACCACCCGGGACTCGTCGTCGACGTCCTCCTCGGCCGTGAACGGCGTGACGGTCCACCACGGAATTCCCAGCTCGCCCGCCGCCGACCGGATCTCGGTCAGAGATCGGTAGGCGGCCGCGCCCAGATCGATCGGCGCGTTCCCGCCGCTGGCTGCCGTAGCCCAGGACGCCTCCAGGAACTCCTGGCTGGTCGCCACCAGATCGGCCGCGCGGCGGCGCACCCGCTCGGGATCGCACACCACGACGTGCGTGCCCGGCGGCAGCTCGTCCAGAAGCAGTCGCAGGTCATCGGTGAGCACCGGAGTCAGGGCTTCCATGCCCTCGACCGGCGTCCCGTCCGCAATCTTGTCCAGGATGTCCACGAGCCCGGGGTGCTCCTGGGCGAGGGCTTTGGCGCGGGAGCGCACCTCCGGGGTCAGCAACAGCTCACGGCACGGCGGCGCCCACAGCCCGCCGGGCGCCAGCTCGAGGCTGCGCTGGTCGGCGACCTTGAAGTACCGGATCTCCTCCACCGTGTCGCCCCAGAACTCCACCCGCAGTGGGTGCTCCTCGGTGGGGGGAAAGACGTCGAGGATGCCGCCACGGACGGCGAACTCGCCGCGGCGCTCCACCAGGTCGACCCGGGCGTAGGCGACGTCGACCAGGCGGCGCACCACCTCGTCAAGCTCCATGTCGTCCCCGGCCCGCAGAGCGACCGGCTCCAGATCGCCCAGACCCGCCACCTGCGGCTGCAGCACGCTGCGCACGGTCGCGACCACCACCCGCACCGGGCCGATGGTGGGGTCGTCCCCGCTGGGGTGGTTCAGCCGGCGGAGCACCGCCAGGCGACGGCCCACCGTGTCGGCGCGCGGCGAGAGCCGCTCGTGCGGCAGCGTCTCCCACGCCGGGTACTCGACGACGGTGTCCGGCGGCAGCAGGCACCGCAGCGCCCCCGCAAGGTCCTCCATCTCGCGCCCGGTGCTGGTCACCGCCAGGACCGGGCGGCCGGCACCGCGCGGCGCGTCCGCGGCCAGCGCGGCGATCGCGAACGGCCGCAACGGGGCCGGGGCGGTCAGGTCCAGCTCCGGCTCCCCCACCGAGCGCAGCGCCGCGCGAATCGCCCCGTCACGGGCGACGACATCGAGCAGGCCGGACAGCGTCATGACGCGTCCGCCCGACCGGCATCCAGCTGACGGCGGACAGGCCACGTGGTGGGGAACAGGAGCACAGGAGTGATCAAACGCATGGAAACGCGGAAACCTTCTGGCAGGAGCGCAGGCCGGTCGTGAACGCACCGGGGCCTGCTAAGCCTAAACCCGGTGCGGCCCCTCGGCCCGCTCGGCGGCGGCAGCTTCGCCCGGACCAAGGCCTGCCGGCGACCCGAGCGCAGACCCTTCGTGCCCGGGAACCTGATCGCCGGGGCGGACGCCCCGCACCAGCTGTGCCTGCCGGTACGACCGGTGCCGCAGCGCGTGCACCGGCCCGTACGGGGTGAGCGCGCCGCCGGTGTTGCGGGTGACGTCGAAGGCCAGCCGTTCCGATTCGGCGGGCGCCAGCCGCTCGTCGGTGCGCAGCGTGCCCAGCCGCTCCCAGGCGCCGGTCCGGGTGGCCGCCCAGATGTCGACCGCGATCCCTTCCTCGACCGCGCCGGCGCCGGGCAGCACCCGGGCGCCGAGCAGCCGACGCCGTCCCGCCAGGTCGTAGACCGAGATCGTGGAGTACCAGCGTGGCCGGCCGCGGGCCAGAACGATCAGCTGCCGCAGCAGCGGCGGACCGCCCGAGCCGATGAACAGCAGATCCTGCGAGCTTCCGGCGCCGTGCACGTCCGGCAACCGCACGGCCAGCCCGGAGATGTCCGGCCAGCCGGGTGGCAGCCCGAGGCTGCGGGAGAGCCGCACGAGCGCCGGATGCTGCCCCGGCTCGTCCAGCAGCGGCACTCCGTACCGCCGGCCCGGCCGCGGCTCGACGGTGAGCACCGCCGAGAAGCTCGAACCCCGGGGGTGGATCGGCCGGCGGGAACGGACCCGCCCGGCCAGGCCGAAGGCTGCTGCCAGAGTGCGGTCGACGACGGCGAACAGCCGGCCGGCGACGGTGCCGGGCCGAGGTGCGCCGGGAAGCCAAGTCACTGCCGCGCAATACCCGGAGCGGCCGGAGCTACCCCAGTGCCGGCGATCGGCCGGCCGGCGGCGGACTAACCGGAAGCTGCCGGTCTCCGTCGTTCAGCCCGCTGTCGAAGTACACCGGGCCACCGCCGGCGTCTGGCCCAGAGCCGTGCAAGAACGCCCGTCACGGGGTGTCGGCGTGGAAAACGTTCTGCGTCCGCTCCAGACCGTCCCCGAGCAGCGCCTCGACGGCGTCCGCCGCTCGCTCCAGCAGCAGCGGCAACTGCTCACGCTCGGCGGCGGAGAAGTTGCGGAGCACGAAGTCCGCGGGGTCCATGCGCCCGGGTGGACGTCCTATTCCGACCCGGATCCGGCAGTAGTCGCGGGTGCCGACCGATGTGGTGATCGAGCGCAGGCCGTTGTGCCCGTTGTCACCGCCGCCCCGCTTGAGACGTACGGCACCGAACGGAATGTCGAGCTCGTCGTGGATCACGACCACCTGCTCGGTCGGCACCGAAAAGAAAGTCCGGGTCGCCGCGATCGGGCCGCCGGACTCGTTCATAAAGGTGTGCGGCTTGGCCAGCACGGTTCGCAGACCGACCAGCCGCCCTTCGAGGACGTCCGCCCGGGTCTTCGCGCGCTTGAACCGCGCGCCCATGCGGGCGGCGAGCACGTCGAGCACCAAGAACCCGACGTTGTGCCGATTGCCGGCATAGCCCGGACCAGGATTTCCCAGCCCAGCTATCAGCCATGCGTCGGTCTGCACCGGCCGCGGCCGGCTGGACGTCAGCTGTCGGCCGAACCGGCCGAGTCCGCCGGCTCGGCAGGGCCGCCCTCGGCGGAGTCGGTGTCGGGCACGGCGTCGCCCTCACCGGATTCGGCGGTGCCCTCCGGTGCGCCCGCAGCGGCGCCGCCGGCACCCAGCTCGGCCTCGGCCCCGGACAGGTCGGCCTCGATGTCCTCGGCGGACGGCGCGCCGAGCATCTGCACGACGACCGTCTCCGGGTCAGTGATCAGAGTGGTGCCCTGCGGCAGCGGGACGGCCGAGGCGCTCACCGAGTCGCCCACGTTCATGCCGTCGATGCTCACCTCGAACACGTCCGGAATGTGGGTGGCCTCGGCCTCCACCGACAGCGTGGTGAGCTGCTGGTCCACGAGGGCATCCCGGCTCGCCTCACCGGTGAGCGCCACCGCCACCTCGACGGTGACCTTCTCGCCGCGGCGCACCAGCAGCAGATCGGCGTGCTCGATGGTGCCCTTCAGCGGGTCACGCTGGATCGACTTCGGCAGGGCCAGCTCCGTGCCGTTGCCCAGCTGCAGGCTCAACAGCACGTTCGCGCCCGCGTCACCCTTGAGGGCGTTCGCGAAGTCGCGCGCAGGCAGCGAGATGTGGCGCGGCGCCTCACCGTGGCCGTAGAGGACGGCAGGGACGTTTCCGGCCCGGCGGGTGCGGCGAGCGCCACCCTTGCCGAACTCGGTGCGCGGTTCGGCGGGAATACGGACCTCGGACACGGTGGAACTCTCCTCGTACAGCAGTGGCGTACAACGATCGGCGTACCCGGGCGGCACGGACCGGTTTCAGCGAGCCTGTTCAACCGCGAGTTGTTCACGACTGGCCGGTCCGGCACTGACGGGTCAGGCCGACCGGCGCAAGGAACAGCCATCGCGCAAGGCCGCCGAGTCTACCGGCGGCCCGGCCTACACGGAAACGTGGTCAGGCGCCCGGAAACAAGCTGGTGACCGAGCCGTCCTGGAAGACCTCGGAGATTGCCCGGCCGATCAGCGGCGCGATCGACAGGACGGTCAGCTTGTCGAAGCGGCGGTCGTCCGAAATGGGCAGCGTGTTCGTGACGATGACCTCGCTGATCCGCGAGTTCTTCAGCCGGTCGATCGCCGGCCCCGACAGCACACCGTGCGTCGCGGCGGTGATCACCTCCGACGCTCCCGCCTCGAACAGCGCGTCGGCGGCCTTGGTGATGGTGCCGCCGGTGTCCACCATGTCGTCGACGATGATGCAGGTCCGTCCCTCCACCTCACCGACCACGCGGTTGGCCACCACCTGGTTGGGCTGCAGCGGGTCACGCGTTTTGTGGATGAAGGCCAGCGGGCAGCCGCCGAGCCGGTCGGTCCAGCGCTCCGCCACCCGCACACGCCCGGAGTCCGGCGCCACGACGGTCAGGTCGGTGTGCCCCCACCGCTGCTCGACGTGGTCGGCGAGCAGCGGCATGGCGAACAGGTGGTCCACCGGCCCGTCGAAGAAGCCCTGGATCTGCGCCGTGTGCAGGTCGACCGTCATCAGCCGGTCGGCCCCGGCCGTCCGGTACAGGTCGGCGATCAGCCGGGCGGAGATGGGTTCGCGACCGCTGTGCTTCTTGTCCTGGCGCGCGTAGGGGTAGAAGGGCATGACCACGGTGATGCGCTTGGCGCTCGCGCGCTTCAGGGCGTCCACCATGATCAGGTGCTCCATCAGCCACTGGTTGATCGGCGCGGTGTGGCTCTGCACCACGAAGGCGTCCGACCCGCGCACCGACTCCTCGAAGCGGACGTAGATCTCGCCGTTGGCGAAGTCGTACGCCGAGGACCGGACCGTGTCGACACCGATTTGGGCCGCGATCTCCTCCGCCAGCTCGGGAAACGCCCGGCCGCTGAACAGCATCAGCGTCTTGCGGCTCTTGCCCTGCATGCCGGTCACGTGCCTGCTCCTTGTGCATCGCCGCCGTTGGCGGACTGTGCATCGCCGCCGTTGACGGACCCATTGTCCCCCGCGCGCTCGGCCTGCTCCGCCGCCCGCGCCGCCGCGGACCCGGGACGCTGGCGCGCCACCCAGCCGTTGATGTTGCGCTGCCGCGACCGGCCAACCCCCAGCGCGCCCGGCGGCACGTCGACGGTGATCACCGATCCCGCGGCGGTGTACGCGCCGTCCCCGATGGTCACCGGAGCGACCAGCATGGTGTCGCTGCCCACCCGGGCGTCCCGGCCGACGACGGTGCGGCTCTTGGACTGCCCGTCGTAGTTGACGAAAATCGTGGCGGCGCCGATGTTGGTGCGCGGGCCGACGGTGGCGTCCCCGACGTAGGACAGATGGGGCACCTTGGCGCCGTCGCCCAGCTCCGCGGCTTTGGTCTCGACGAACGTGCCGACTTTGGATTCCGCGCCGAGCCGGGTGCCCGGCCGCAAGTAGCTGTACGGGCCCACGCTGGCACCCGGCCCGATCTCGGCCTCCTGGCAGGTGGCGTTGCTGACCGTGGCGCCGGCCCCGACCGTGCAGTCGGTGAGCGTCACGTTGGGCCCGAGCACCGCGCCCGCCGCCACGGTGGTGGCGCCGTGCAGGCCGGTGTTCGGGCGCAGCACCACGTCGGGCTCCAGCAACACGTCCACGTCGATCCACGTGCTCGGTGGATCGACCACCGTCACACCCGACCGCATCCAGTGCCGGAGCAGCCGGTCGGCCAGCATGCGGCCGGCGTCTGTCAGCTGCACGCGATCGTTGACGCCGGCGCACTCACGCCAGTCGTCGGCGGCGACGGCGCCGACTGGCCGGCCCTCGGCCACGAAGGTGGCGACGACGTCGGTGAGGTACTCCTCACCCTGACTGTTGTCCGTGGTGAGCTGGTCGAGCGCGACTCGCAGGGCTGCACCGTCGAAGGCGTAGACGCTGGTACCGATCTCGCGGATGGCCCGCGTCGCGTCGTCGGCATCGGCATGTTCCACGATCGCGCGGACCTGTCCGGCGTCGTTGCGCACGATGCGGCCGTATCCGGTGGCGTCGGGCACGTGCGCGGTCAGCAGGGTGGCCGCGTTGCCGGCCAGCGTGTGCTCGGCCACCAACCGCTGGAGCGCCTCGCCGGTGAGCAGGGGCGCGTCACCCGGCACCACGACGACGGTGCCCGAGAGATCCCCGACGGCCTGCAGGGCAATGCGCACGGCGTGTCCGGTGCCCTTCTGCTGCTCCTGCACGACGATCGACGCGTCCGGCCTGGAGGGCCGGACCGAGGCGGCGACCGCCTCCCGCCCGTGACCGACGACCACCAGCGTGGATCGGGGCTCAAGCGCCGCCACTGCCGCCAGCACGTGACCCACCAGAGTCCGCCCGCAGATCCGGTGCAGGACCTTGGGGGTGGCCGAGCGCATCCTGGTGCCGGCACCCGCAGCGAGAACCACAGCGGCGGCCGGAGCGGACGTGCTCACGCAGCGGACTCCTCGCAGGCCGTGGATGCCGGACGCCCGAGGATACCGGCCGCGACGGGGTGCCCGGCCCAGCCTCGCCGGGCCGGCGTCCGGGCCGGGACGGGCCCCCTGGCCGCACTGCCCCGGCGATGAGCTGCTCCCAGGGGAGGATTCGAACCCCCATTGATGGGACCAAAACCCACTGTCCTGCCCTTAGACGACCTGGGATCGCGGCGGTTCCGGGTGGCCGGAAGTCTAGCCGCGCGCGAAAGCTGGGCGCCGACCCCGAACAGAGGTTACGGTCGCGTAGGTTCGGCGGACCGCGCCGGAGTTACTTCCCCCTGCGAGAGCCATATGACTGTTCCGCAATCCGTGCCGGCTGTTCCGGCAGCTCCAGCCTCTTCGGCAGCTCCGGCCATCGACGCTGTGCCGAACAGCGTCCGCACCGCCCAGCGACGGCTGCAGTACGTCCCGAACACCACCCGCCAGGCCCGCTCGGAGCAGATCGCGCTCTTCGCCTTCGTGGTGATTCCGCTCGCGGCGGTGGCGGCCGCCATTCCGGTGCTGTGGGGCCACGGCATCGGCTGGCACGACGTGGTGATCAGCACGGTGATGTACGCCATCACCGGTCACGGCATCACGGTCGGCTTCCACCGGTACTTCACCCACGGCAGCTTCAAGGCCAAGCGGCCGCTGCACATCGCGCTGGCGATCGCCGGCTCGATGGCGATCGAGGGCCCGGTGCTGCGCTGGGTCGCCGACCACCGCCGGCACCACGCCTACAGCGACAAGGAGGGCGATCCACACTCCCCCTGGCGCTACGGCGAGACGTTCGGCGCGCTGTGCAAGGGGCTGTTCCACGCTCACATCGGCTGGTTGTTCGACATCGAGCAGACCGACCAGAAGCGGTTCGCCCCCGACCTGCTGGCGGACCGTGATCTGGTGCGTATTTCGAAGGCGTTTCCGTACCTCGTCGCGGTGTCGCTCCTGCTGCCCGCCGTCCTCGGTGGCCTGTGGACCATGAGCTGGCAGGGGGCGCTCAGCTCGTTCTTCTGGGCGAGCCTGGTCCGCATCGCGGTGCTGCACCACGTCACCTGGTCGATCAACTCGGTGTGTCACACGATCGGTGAGCGGCCGTTCCGTAGCCGCGACAAGTCCGGAAACGTGTGGGCGCTCGCCGTGATTTCGATGGGCGAGTCCTGGCACAACCTGCACCACGCCGACCCGACGTGCGCGCGGCACGGCGTGCTCCGCGGCCAGGTGGACTCCAGCGCGCGTGTCATCCAGCTGTTCGAGACCCTGGGCTGGGCGTACGACGTCCGGTGGCCGACTCCGGATCGCATCGCCGCCCGTCGCACCGCATGACCGAGCCGGCGGACATCTCCCGCCGCGCCCCGCGGGTGCGCATGACCGGCAAGGAACGCCGGGAGCAGTTGCTCGACGTCGGGCGCAGCCTGTTCGCCGAGCGGGGCTTCGACGGCGCCTCCATCGAGGAGATCGCCACTCGCGCGGGGGTCTCCAAGCCGGTGGTGTACGAGCACTTCGGTGGCAAGGAGGGGCTGTACGCCGTCGTGGTGGACCGGGAGATGCAGCGGTTGCTCGACACGGTGGCCGGGGCCCTGTCCGGCGGGGACGCGCGGGCGTTGCTGGAGCAGGCTGCCGTGGCGCTGCTGGCGTACATCGAGCGGGAGACGGACGGTTTCCGGATTCTCGTCCGCAACTCACCGGTGGCGAGTACGGCCGGCAGTTTCGCCAGCCTGATCAACGACATCGCCAGTGAGGTGGAGCACATCCTGGCCGGCGAGTTCCGCGCCCGAGGCTATGACGAGTCCCTCGCGCCGCTGTACAGCCAGGCGCTCGTCGGAATGGTCGCTCTCACCGGGCAATGGTGGCTGGACGCCCGCACGCCCGGCCGCGAGGAGGTCGCCGCCCATCTGGTCAATCTCGCGTGGAACGGGTTGTCGCATCTGGAGACGACACCGAAGCTGACGGCCGGCCGGGCGCAGGTATGACTGCGCTCTGGAGCCGATTCCCGGTCCACTAGTTCGCCGCGCAATTGTGACGAGCCGCCACCGGTGCACAACAGTGTGGGCCGCGGAACACGGCTGTGGCCCACCGGCGGAGCCGACGGGCCACAGC
>JALYNC010000071.1 GCA_030773415.1 Actinomycetota bacterium | reverse complement strand
GGAGCCTAGACGCCCAGCGCGTCCGAGATCGCCGGCCACATCAGCGCCAGCACGATGACGACGGCGGCAAGAATCGCCAGCTTGATGACCTTGCGTAACAGCGACCACAGCAGCAGGCCAACCGCCGCGGCGGCAATCATCGGCGCGTACTCTCCCACGGGCGAGCTCCCCTTCTTGCCATGTGACTCTGCTTTCGACGTGATGCTGTTTGCGACGTGACTCGGTCCGACGTGACCCTGTTGTGCGTCAGCCGTGCTCGACGGGCCCGGGCCGGGCGCAACGGTTCGCCACAGTAGCGAGCCCTGCTCACCGTGACGACGGGCGCCGCCCCAAGAGCCCGCCGATAGGCTGGCGGCATGGCTGACCTGCGGGAGCGTCTGGCGGGCGCTCGGCTCTACCTGTGCACCGGGGCGCGTCGGCGAGAAGGCGACCTCGCGGAGTTCCTGGACACCGTGCTGGCGGCCGGCGTGGACATCGTCCAGCTGCGGGAGAAGGGCCTGGAGGCTCGCGAGGAGATCGCGCTGGCTGAGGTGTTCGCGGACGCCGCCGCCCGGCACGGCCGGCTGTTCTCACTGAACGACCGGGCCGACATCGCCGCCGTCGCGCGGCCGGACATCCTCCACCTCGGTCAGGACGACCTGCCGGTGAGTGCCGCCCGCGACATCCTCGGCGACGAAATCTTGATCGGCCGCTCCACCCACGCCGAGTCCGAGGTCAGCGCTGCCGCCGTCGAGGTGGGCAGCGACTACTACTGCGTCGGCCCCACCTGGCCCACTCCCACCAAGCCGGGCCGCCACGCCCCCGGTCTCCAGCTCACCTCGTACGCCGTCCGGCAGGCCGCGGACCGTCCCTGGTTCGCGATCGGGGGCATCGACCTCACCAACATCGAGCAGGTGGTGGCGGCGGGCGCGACGCGCGTCGTCGTCGTGCGTGCGATCACCGAGGCAGACGATCCGGCCGAGGCCACCCGGGCGTTGCTGGCCGCCCTCCCCGCCCGGCCCGCGTGAGGTTCACCTACCTCGCGGTTCTGGCGTTCTGCCTGCTCGGGACGGCCCCACTCGAGGTTCGCCTCGGCACCCGGGTGTACGCGCGGTGGCGGCGGCTGCTGCTGACGCTGCTGCCCGTGGTCGCTGTCTTCGTCGCGTGGGACGTCTGGGCGATCGCCGCCGGACACTGGCGGATCGACCCGGGGCAGACGGTCGGCGTGCTGCTACCCGGACGGCTGCCGCTCGAGGAGCTGCTGTTCTTCGTCGTGATCCCGGTCTGCGCCGTTCTCACCTTGGAAGCGGTCCGCGCCGTTCGGGGTTGGCCTGCCGGTGACGAGACTGTGTCGGCGGACGAGACTGTGCCGGCCGACGAGGCGCCATGACCTACACCGGAGCGGCGCTGCTCGGGGTGGCAGGCGCTCTGGTGCTCGACCTCGCGGTGCTGCGCACGCGGCTGGTGACCCGGCGAATCTTCTGGGTCTCGTACGCGATCATCGTGTTCTTCCAGCTGCTGACCAACGGTGTGCTGACCTGCCGGCGCATCGTGACCTACAGCGAGACGGCGATCCTCGGCCCACGGATCCTGTGTGCGCCGGTGGAGGACCTGCTGTTCGGCTTCTCCCTGGTCGTCCAGACGCTGGCTTGGTGGGTGTGGCTCGGCAGGCGGGCGGCGCGGACGTGAGCCCAGCGCCGCCGCGGGCAGCCCCCCGTGAGTGAGGTCGAGGGTTTGCTGCTCGTCCTCGCCGGGGTGGTCGCCGGGGCGGCCAGCGCCATGGCGGGCGGAGCTTCGCTGCTGACGTTCCCCGTGCTGCTCAGTTTCGGCCTGCCCCCGCTGACGGCCAACGTGACCAACACCGTCGGACTGGTGCCAACCTCGATCGGCGCGGCCCTGGCCTCACGCGACGAGATGCGCGGTCAGTGGCGGCTGCTGTTCCTGCTGATGATTCCGGCCGCTCTCGGCTCGGTTCTCGGCTCCGCGCTCCTGCTGCTGGCGCCGGCGCAGGTCTTCTCGGCCGTCGTGCCGGGGCTGCTGGCGCTGTCGTCGGTGCTGCTGCTGGCACAGCCCTGGCTACTCGCCCGGCTTCGC
>JALYNC010000070.1 GCA_030773415.1 Actinomycetota bacterium | reverse complement strand
GGCAAACACGGCGGCACCGCGCCGCGGTTCGCCACGGTGTCGGTGGTGGTGCCCGACGAGCCGGGGCGGCTGGCCCGGCTGCTCGCCGACGCGGCCGCGGCGGGGGTCAACGTGGAGGACCTGTCGGTGGAGCACTCACCCGGGCACCCCGTCGGGGTCGTCGAGCTGGCCGTGCGTCCGGAGCAGGCTGACGGACTGCTGGCCGGGCTGGCGCAGCGGGGCTGGCCCGTCCATCCGGGCGCCGGGTCCGGGATAACCTGAGGCGTCCCGCCGCGCCGCCGATCCGGCGGCGGCGGCCCCCCTGGCGTCGAGGTGAACTGTGACCAGTGGTGTGCGTCCGGCTGCCGGGCTGACCAGGGGTCATCCGGCGCGCGCTGTCATCGTGGCGATCGACGGCCCGTCCGGCTCGGGGAAGTCGACGGTCGCACGTGAGGTCGCCCGGCGGCTCGGCCTGCGCTACCTGGACACCGGTGCGATGTTCCGGGCCCTCACCTGGCAGGCGCTGCAGGACCGCACCGACCTGGAGGACGCCGACGCCCTGGGCATCCTCGCGGAGCGCACTGTCCTGACGGTGGGCACCGATCCCGACGCCCCGGCCATCGCCGTGAACGGCGAGGACGTCGCCGGCCCGATCCGACTGCGTCCGGTCAGTAACGCCGTGAGTGCGGTCAGCGCCGCTCCGCACGTGCGGGCCCGGCTGCTGCTCCAGCAACGGGAGATCATCGGCGCCGGCGGCATCGTGGTCGAAGGTCGCGACATCGGCACGGCCGTGGCGCCGGACGCGCCCGTGAAGGTCTTTCTCACCGCCTCCAGCGAGGCCCGTGCGCTGCGCCGGTCGCAGGAGGTCACCGGTCCGACCGCCGGGGACGTGGCGCTGACCCAGGCGGAGATCGACCGCCGGGACCGACTGGACTCGTCCCGTGCGGCGTCGCCGCTGGTTCCCGCCCCGGACGCCGTGCACGTCGACTCCACCGGACGCAGCGTCGACGACGTGGTGCGGGACGTGCTGAAGCTGTGCGCCGACGTCGGAGTCCCCGGAGTTGCGGGGTGAGCGAGCAGTACGGCGAATTCGCCGGCGATGTCACCACCGAATCGGCTACACCGGTGCTCGCGGTGGTTGGGCGGCCGAACGTCGGCAAGTCGACGCTGGTGAACCGGTTGCTCGGACGCCGCGAGGCCGTGGTCGAGGACGTGCCGGGAGTGACCCGTGACCGGGTGCCCTACGACGCCACCTGGCGCGGACGGCGCTTCACCGTCGTGGACACCGGGGGCTGGGAGCGGGACGCCAGCGGGCTCGCTGCCCGGGTCGCCGCCCAGGCGGAGCTCGCGGTCGGCGCGGCGGACGCCGTCCTGCTCGTGGTCGACGCGACCGTCGGCGTCACCGACACCGACGAGTCGGTGGCCCGGGTGCTGCGCAAGGCCGGCAAGCCGATCGTGCTGGCCGCGAACAAGGTCGACGACTCCCGCACCGAGGCGGACGCCGCGGACCTGTGGCGGCTCGGGGTTGGGGAGCCGCGGCCGGTCAGCGCCCTGCACGGCCGGGGCAGCGGTGACCTGCTCGACGCGATCCTCGATGCACTGCCCGAAGCCCCGGCTGACCGGGAGGCCGACGAGGACGGGCCGCACCGGGTTGCCCTGCTGGGCAAGCCGAACGTCGGCAAGTCCAGCCTGCTGAACCGGCTGTCGGGGGAGGAGCGGGCGCTGGTGGACAGCGTCGCCGGCACCACCCGCGATCCGGTGGACAGCCTGATCGATCTGGGCGGCGAGACGTGGCGTTTCGTCGACACCGCGGGCCTGCGCAAGCGGGTGCGTGAGGCCAGCGGCGCGGAGTACTACTCCAGCCTGCGGACGTCCTCGGCGCTGGAGGCAGCCGAGGTGGCCGTGGTGCTGATCGACGCGAGCGAGCCGCTCGCCGATCAGGATCTGCGCATCCTGTCCATGGTGTCCGACGCCGGACGCGCCCTGGTGCTGGCGTTCAACAAGTGGGATCTGCTCGACGAGGACCGTCGCCTCGGCCTGGAGAACGAGATCGACCGGCAGCTGGCGAGAGTGAGCTGGGCGCCGCGGGTGAACGTCTCGGCCAAGACCGGGCGTGGTGTCGAGCGGCTGCCGCAGGCCATCCGCACGGCCCTGGAGGGCTGGAGCCACCGGGTACCCACGGGCCGGCTGAACTCATGGCTCGGGGAGATCATCGCGGCGACGCCGCCGCCGGTGCGCGGCGGCAAGCAGCCCAAGGTGCTGTTCGTCACCCAGGCGGGCGTGCGGCCCCCGCGGTTCATCCTGTTCACCAGCGGCTTTCTCGAGGAGGGTTATCGCCGGTTTCTCGAGCGGCGCCTTCGCGAGGAGTTCGGTTTCCCCGGAACGCCGATCGAGATCAGCGTCCGGGTGCGGGAGAAGAAGCGCTGAGCCGCTGACCGTACTGGCCGTGCCGGGCGTCACGACGGCCTGTGCGCGTTGGCCTCCTCGGACGGCGGTGCGGTCCCGCCGGTGGGCGCCGTCGGGCCCATCAGGGAGCGGATGGCGTCGAGGTCCGCCCCGGACGGCACCCCCCACCCCGGCTGGTAGCCGTAGGCCTCGCGCAGCGAGATGCCGCCGAGCCGGCCGTCGAGGATCTCCAGGTCGTCACCGCTGAGCATCGCCGGGTGGTGGACGGCGCACGCCTGGGAGACCCGCAGCAGGTCGCGGCGCAGCGTGGTGATGTAGTTCGCGCAGCGCACCGACTTCAGGTCCGGGTCAAGGCCTCGGGTCAGCCACTTGGACTGGGTGGCCACGCCCGTCGGGCAGGTGTCGGTGTGGCACTTCTGCGCCTGGATGCATCCGACGGCGAGCATCGCCTCCCGCCCCGCGTTCACCATGTCGCAGCCGAGCGCCATGGCGACGAGGGCGTTGTCCGGTACGCCGAGCTTGCCCGCGCCGATGAACACCACGGAGTCCTGTAACCCCCGTTCGGCGAACACCGAGTACACCCGGCTGAAGCCCATGCGGAACGGGAGCGAGACGTGGTCGGTGAAGACCATCGGCGCCGCGCCGGTCCCACCCTCGCCACCGTCGATGCTGACGTAGTCCACGCCCCGGCCGGAGGTCTGCATCTGGTCGGCGAGTTCGCGCCAGAACTCCAAATCGCCGACGGCCGACTTGATCCCGACGGGCAGCCCGGTCTCGTCGGCGAGCCGCTCCACGAAGTCCAGCAGGGTGTCGACGTCGGAGAACTCGGCGTGCCGCGACGGGCTGATGCAGTCCTTGCCCTGCGGAATTCCGCGCACCTCGGCGATCTCGGCCGACACCTTGGCGCCAGGCAGCATGCCGCCGAGCCCCGGCTTGGCGCCCTGGCTGAGCTTCACCTCGAGCGCCCGGACCGGCGCGCCGGCCACGACGTCCTTCAGGCGCGCCATGTCGAAGCGGCCCGCATCGTCCCGGACACCGAAATATGCCGTGCCCAGCTGAAAGATCAGCTCGCCGCCGTGCCGGTGGTGACGCGACAAACCGCCTTCACCGGTGTTCTGCAGGCAGCTGGCGATCGCCGCGCCCCGGTTCAGCGCCTCGATGGCGGTTCCACTGAGCGAGCCGAAGCTCATGCCGGCGATGTTCACCACGGAGTCTGGCCGGAACGCGTGCTTGCGTCCCCGAGCCCCGCCGAGCACCTTCGCGCAGGGCACCCAGGCGTCCTGCGCGGTCTTGAGGCCCGACGGGGGAGTCAGGCAGCCGACCGTGCGGTGCCGGACGACGACATAGCCGGGGGTGGTCTCGATGTCGTTGTCGGTGCCGAACCCGAAGTAGTTGTTCTCCAGCTTCGCCGAGGCGTAGACCCAGCGGCGCTGGTCGCGGGAGAACGGCCGCTCCTCGTTGTTGTTGGCGATGATGTACTGCCGCAGCTCGGGTCCGATCCGCTCCAGCAGGAAGCGGAAGTGCCCCACCACCGGGTAGTTGCGGGTCACCGCGTGCTTGCGCTGCACCAGGTCGTGGACCGCGGTAGCGACCACCGGCACAGCGGCGCCGGCGCCCCAGGCGAGGACTTTGTTCATGACCAAAGTCTGCCCCCGGTGAGCATTGATATCCAGGAACGGCCCGCGGCTGAGCGGCCAAGGTGACGGGCGGAGCTACGGCATGGCCGGCGGTCCGGCCGCCTTGCGACACGCCATGGAGAGCGTGGAGGCCCCGGTACTGGAGCTCGCTCCGCCGCTGCAGATGCTGCACGCCAGGGTCGAGGCACGCTTCACCACGACCGACCCGTCGCTCGGCTGACGGAGGAGGCCCCGCCGCCCCGACGGGCCCCCCGCGTCGCAACCGAAAGCCGCACAGCCTCCCGGGTATGACCCCCGGCCACGCCGGCCGGCGGGCAGGTGGGAGCGCTGCGGTAAGGTCGTGGCGCTCCCGGCGGTCGCGCCGGGCGCCGGGACGTGGCGCAGCTTGGTAGCGCACCTGGCTGGGGGCCAGGGGGCCGCAGGTTCAAATCCTGTCGTCCCGACACTTCGATCGTGCGGCGTCAGGGACAGTCGACCTGCCGCCGCCGCTATGGCCGAGCCGCGAGCACGTCGCAGCGCCCCTTGCTCGGTACCCGTGTCGCTGATTACTCCATCCCGGTAGGAGTCGCGCGTCGTCGCAAGACCGCCTGCCGCGCAGCCGAGAACTGAATAGCGACTGAGCCGGACTTTCCCGGCCCCGCGCTGACGGCATGGAGGCCGACGCGCCATGACTGGACCCCGTGGAGTTGCTCGCGCCCGGCTCCGCCGCATAAGCGCGGCGTCGCTGGTGGCCCTCCTCACTGGCTCGGCCGCTGTTGCGGCTACTCCGGCGTACGCGGCCGGTAGTCCGGCCACCGCTGCTGTCGCCGCTGCTGTGGCCGGGAGCCCGGCCGCCGACGGCAACGACGTCAGGGTGGTCGCTCGTCTCGTTGACCGGGACGGGCGTCCGCGGTTCCGCGAGGTGCATGCACCCACGGTTGCGGCGGAGAGGCGCGCCGCCGCAGCACTGCCCGGCAGCGTCGGTGTGGCTGTCGACGTGCCGGTCAGCATCGCCACGCTTCCCGGCAGCGCCGCCCCAGGAGACGCCGCCGTGCCGGCGGGTAGCACCACCGCCCCCGCCGGGGCCGCCGTCCCGGTGAACACCGCCGCGGTCGCCGCCGCGGCGTCGCCCGATCCCTACCGGTCCCGGCAGTGGGGCAACGACACCCTCAAGATCGACGAGCTGCCCGCCGTGGACACCGGCTCCCAGATCGTGGCGGTGCTGGACACCGGCGTTCTGGCGTCGCACGAGGACTTCGGGGCCGGTCAGGTGCTGTGCCACCTCGGCGCGGACTTCACCGGTGAGGGCCGCACCCCGGCCAACGGTTGCATCGATCCGCACGGGCACGGAACGCACGTCGCCGGCATCGTCGGCGCGGTCAAGGGCAACGGCAAGGGTGTGGAGGGCGCCGCGGCCGGGGTGAAGATTCTCCCCGTCCGGGTGCTGGGCGCCACCGGCGGGGGCACGGCGCTCGCCGCGGCCAACGGGATCATCTGGGCGGTCGATCACGGCGCGACCGTCGTGTCGATGTCGCTCGGCGGGGGCTACTCGTCGGTGTACGACGACGCGATCCGGTACGCCAACAGCAAGAACGTGACGGTCGTGGCCGCCGTCGGCAACAACCGCACGGACGGCAACGCCGTGCTGTGGCCGGCCGCCTCCCCTGGCGCGATCGGCGTCGCCGCCATCGACCGCAACGGCGTCTCGACCAGCTGGTCGAACAGCAATGTCACCTCGGACATCTCCGCTCCCGGAGACTTCATCTACAGCCTGTACAGCCGGTCCGGATACCCGCCGTACGTCTACATGAGCGGCACCTCCATGGCGACGCCGTACGCGTCGGCCGTCGTGGCCCTGCACCGCGCGGCTCATCCGGCGGCGACGGACGCCCAGGTGCAGCAGGCGCTGTACGGCACGGCGAACGATCTGGAAATCCCCGGCCGGGACGACAACACCGGCTGGGGCATGGTCGACCCGTACCAGCTGCTCGCCGGCGCCGAGTACGGCACCATCGCGGCGCCGACCGCTCCGGCGGCCCCGACCGGAATCGCGGGAAACGGCACCGCCGAACTGAGCTGGAAGCCGGTCACGTCCCGCGTGGCCGCGCCGGTGACCGGCTACCACGTCTACCGCGACGGCAACCGGGTGGCGACGGTCGCCGGCACGTCGTACGCCGACGCCAACCTGGTAAACGCGACCCCGTACGCGTATTCGGTGTCGGCCTACGGGGACGGCGGCGAGTCGGAGCGCTCGGCCGCCACCACCGTGACGCCCCAGGAGCGGATCGCTGCCCCGGCGACGCCGTCCGGTCTCGCGGCCGAGCCGGGGGACGCAGCGGTGACGCTCAGCTGGGGCGCCGTCCCGGGTTCGGACAGCTCCCCGCTGACCGGCTACCGGCTGTACCGCGACGGGTCGCTGGTCGCCACCGTCAGCGGCACGTCACACGTCGATGCCGGCCTGGTCAACGGCCGCGCGTACGCCTACACGGTGGCCGCGTACGGCCCGGGCGGGCAGTCCGGCGCGTCCGAGCCGGTGACGGCCACTCCCGAGGCACCCCTCGCCGCACCGGCCAGGCCGACTGGCGTCACGGCCCGCGGCGGGGTCGCCACGGTGACGCTGTCCTGGGCGCCGGTGACGGACACCACGACAGCACCGGTGAGCGGCTACCGGGTCTTCCGCAACGGCATCGAGGTCGCGGCGCCGACCGGCACCTCCTTCACCGATAAGGCGGTTACCAGCGGGCAGCGGTACTCCTACACCGTGGCCGCGTACGGGCCGGGCGGTCAGTCCGCCGCCAGCGCCCCGGTGCGCGCGGTGCCGCTGTATCCGGCGGCGTCCGTCACGCTGTCCGCCGTCAAGGTCGCGAAGAACGCGCGGATCGGGGTGACGTCCCGCCACTTCCGGCCGGGCACCGCCGTGGTGGTCAGCGAGAGCTACAGCTACGTCGCCCGGGGCCGCACCTATCGGGCGGTCCGGCAGCTCGCGGTCGGCCGGGTGCCGAGCAGCGGGACCTGGCAGGCATCCGTGCTGCCGGTGCAGACGGCGCCGACCGGCACGCTTTACGTGCGGGGGACCGACCAGAACGGGCGCCAGGTCGGCTTCATGGGCACCATCGGGGTGGACTAGGCCGCCGCCGCCGCCGCCGCCGCCACCGCCGCCACCGGCGCCGGCCGGCAGTGCCGGCGGCATGCCCAGATGGGCGAACGCCTGGCTGAGCACGCCGTACGGGTCGTCCATTTGCGGGGGAAGTCGGGGTGCTCACCGGCGAGGCGGGTCCACCCGCTGGGATTCTCGCGCGGCCGAGGATGGACACCTCCGGCGCCGGCACGGACAGCACGCGGTCCAGGCCGACGTCGCTGACGCCCTCGGGGCGGACGAGCAGCCCGTCGGGCACCGGATGGCCGGCGAAGCGGGAGCCGATCAGCCCGGACCGGCCGCCGAGATGCAGGCTGGCCAGCATGGTGCGCACCGGATGCGCGTCCGCGATGTGCGCCGCGAGCCGGTCGATCCCGGCCGTGTCCGGCGCGACCGACCCGACGGTCAGGCGCACCCGCTCGGCGATTCCCGTTGCTGTCGGTGTCACCTCGACGGTGGCCACCGCCGGCAGGGCCGGCTCGTCCCCGACGACGACCAGCCA